>JAGACT010000121.1 GCA_017613995.1 Eubacteriaceae bacterium | reverse complement strand
CCTGTCGGACGAAGCCTGGAACGCCATGAAGATGTTTTTCATCGCCGACGAAAGCTACTTCGAGGCCCTCTGTGACGAAGCCGAAAAGCAGTTCGGCGGCCTGGAGGGCTACATCTCCCGGGGCCTCGGGATAACCGATGCCGAACGGGAGCGCATGAGGGAGCTGTATCTCGACTGACGGTGAATATCTCACCGCACTGAACAAAATATTGCACCGGCTGGTCCGGTGTGCTACAATACACAAAACAAAGGAGTCATTTTATGGAAGACTGTTTATTCTGCAAGATAGCTTCGAGGGAGATACCCACCGACATAGTATACGAGGATGACGATGTGATCGCCTTCAATGACATAGATCCCCAGGCGCCCATCCACATCGTGATAATCCCGAGGGAGCATTTCGACAACGTCCTGAACGTTCCCGCAGGCAGCGAAATAATCGGAAAGATCTTCGTGGTAATCAACAAGCTGGCCGTACGCTACGGCATTTCCCAGGACGGATTCCGTATCGTCAACAACATGGGCGAGGACGGCGGACAGAGCGTCAACCATCTTCATTTCCATCTTATGGCGGGCAGAAAATTTTCATGGCCCGCGGGCTGATTTTTGCCGTGATGTTATTGACTTGCCCCCGGCGTATGATATAATTATCAATGCGTCCGCAAGGGCGTGACTATACCAATGCAGAGGGGAGGGTAGAAGAAAAGATGTCAGAAGTAAAAGTTCGTGAAGGCGAATCCCTGGAGAGCGCTCTGAAGAGATTCAAGAAGAAGACTGCATTGGCTGGTGTAATGGCTGAGATCAGAAAAAGAGAACATTACGAAAAACCAAGTGTAAGAAAGAAGAAGAAGGCAGAAGCTGCCAGGAAAAAGAGAAATAAGAGATAATGTTATCTACAGGTCTTCCGTAACGTTCGGAGGACCTTTTTGTTTACGAAAGGAGTTATCGCATGAGCATCAAGGAACAGCTTATGGCCGACCTCAAGACGGCCATGAAGGAAAAGGATACCGTCACGAAGAACGCGGTCACCATGATCAGGGCGGGCATCCTGCAGGTGGAAAAGGACAATAAAACGGAGCTGGATGACGACGGAGTGATGGATGTCATCTCAAAGCAGCTCAAGCAGAGAAAGGACGCCCTGGGCGACTTCGTCAGGGCGGGAAGGGACGATCTGATCGATCAGACCAACAAAGAGATCGCCATCCTGGAAAAGTATCTGCCCAGCCAGCTCACCGCAGAGGAGCTGGGGGACATCGTCAGGGAGGCCGTGGAAAGGCTCGGGATCTCCGAGATGAAGCAGATGAAGGAACTGATGGCCGACGTACTGCCCAAAGTAAAGGGCAGGGCCGACGGCAAGGCCGTCAGCGACGCCGCGAAGGCACTGCTCGGCAAGTAGCCCGATGGCGTATATCGTATCGAAATGCCTTTTCGGCTATGACTGCAAATATGACGGCACCGACAACGGTAACGAGGCGGTAAAGGCTTTCTGCAGGGGCCGCGAAGTGGTCCTCATATGCCCCGAGCAGTTCGGAGGACTTCCCACCCCCAGGGATCCGTCGGAGATCCGGGTGGAGGACGGTAAAAGAAAAGTTTACTCCTGCCGGGGGGAGGACGTGACCCGGCAGTTCGAGACGGGAGCCCTTCTGGCTCTCAGAGCCGCTGATCTTTCGGGATGCGAGCTGTGCATACTGAAGGAATCCAGCCCGTCCTGCGGCGTGCATGACGTATATGACGGCACCTTCAGCGGCAGGAAGATCCCCTCGGAAGGGATAACCGCCGCCATGCTGAGGGAGGCGGGCTACAGAGTAATAAGTGAAAAGGATGTGGAAGCAATTGAACGCGAACATAACAAGGGATGAGGCCCTGAAGCTTCTTCGTAAGTACAACCGGGAGCCTTTCCATATCTCCCATTCCCTTACGGTGGAGGGAGTCATGAAATGGTTCGCCGAGGATCTCGGATACGGGGACGACGCGGAATTCTGGTCCCTGTGCGGACTGCTGCATGACATAGACTTCGAATTATACCCCCAGGAGCACTGCGTGAAGGCTCCCGAGCTTCTCGCCGGGGGCGGATGCTCCGAGGAACTGATCCACGCGGTATGCTCCCACGGCTACGGCATCTGCTGTGACGTGGAGCCCGTCCACGAGATGGAAAAGGTGCTTTTCGCCTGCGACGAACTCACCGGCCTCGTGGGGGCCGCCGCCAGGATGAGGCCCTCCGGAAGCACGAAGGACATGGAGGTGTCGAGCCTCAAAAAGAAGTTCAAGGACAAGCGCTTCGCGGAGGGCTGCTCCCGCGACATCATCAGGCAGGGATGCGAGATGCTGGGATGGGATCTGGACACGCTTTTCGAAAAGACGATCCTGGCCATGCGGGAGTGCGAGGACAGCGTGGTGAAGGAGACCGCAGCACTTACGGAGCAGTGATATCACCGGGAAGGCCGGGGCCTTCCTTTTTTTGTTGCCCTGCAGTGAGTTTGTGTGTAAAATGTAGGTATTATCAGGAGGTGCGATAAATGAGCGAACTTGAGGCCATCAGGGCCCTTGTAAGGGAAAAGGCCGGCATTATTTCCGACATCAACAGACAGATATGGAGCTACGCCGAAGGGGGATACGCGGAATACCGCAGCTGCGAAAAGCTCGTGAGCGTTCTCGAGGCGGAAGGATTCTCGGTCAGGAGGGGCGCAGCCGGGATAGAGACCGCGTTCATCGCCGAATACGGCAGCGGTCATCCCGTCATCGGCATCACGGCGGAATACGATTCCCTGCCGGGACTGTCACAGCAGGCGGGAGAAGCCGTAAAGATCCCGGTGGAAGAGGGGGCAAACGGCCACGGATGCGGCCACAGCGCCCTGTCGGCGGGCAGCGCCGGCGCAGCCGTCGTCATAGCGGCGTGGCTCAGGGAAAAGGGCATATCCGGTACCGTAAGGCTTTTCGGAACTCCCGCGGAGGAGAGCGGATTCGGGAAGGTGTTCATGGCGAAGGCAGGCTGCTTCGACGGGGTCGACGCGGTATTCACCTGGCATCCCGGGGATATGAACGCCGTTTCCTTCAACAGGATGACCGCGAACCTCAGGATACGCTATGACTTCAGAGGCGTGGCAGCCCATGCCGCGGCGGCTCCCGACAGGGGGCGCAGCGCCCTGGACGCATGCGAGCTTATGAACGTGGGCGTGAACTATCTGAGGGAACACGTGCCCTCGTCAGTGAGGATGCACTACGCCTATCTCGACTGCGGCGGCACCGCCCCCAACGTGGTGCAGGACCACGCGTCGCTCCTGTACATCATCAGGGCTCCGAAGCTCTCCACCGTGTCCGAGGTCGCCGCCCGGGTGGACGACGTGGCCCGTGGAGCGGCTCTTATGAGCGGCACCGAGGTGGCGATCAGAAAGCAGGGAGGCATGAGCGACGTTATCCCGAATCCCTCCCTGTGCCGTGTGATCTCGGAGTGCATGCAGGAAGCGGGCGGGCCCGAATTCACCTCCGGGGACTACGAGACCGCCGCGCGCTTCATGAACGCCATTCCGGAAGAAACCAGGGCAAAACTCATCCGCGACGGGGCAGCGCTCAACGGCATCTCCGAGGAGGAATTCGAAAAGAGGCCCCTGAATACGGCGGTCAGGCTGATGGACGAGTCCAGGCGCAATTTCGTCGTGTCCGCCTCCAGCGACGTGGGGGATCTGAGCTATCTGGTGCCCACGGCCCAGTTCAACGCAGCCGTGTGCATACCCTCCACCGCGGTGCATACCTGGCAGATGACTGCACAGGTAGGCACGGGCATAGGGGACAGGGGAGCCGCCTGGGCGGCCCTGATAATCGCCATGTCCTGCGCGAAGGTGTTCCTGGATCCCTCCATAGCGGAGAAGGCGAAATCCGAGCTGACGGAGGAGACCCGGGGGGAATATGTGTCGCCCCTGCCGGACGACGTGACCCCCGACATGTTCAGAAACATCTGAGCCGCATCTTTTCGGCATAATGATACCGGCGTCCCTTTCGGACGCCGGTATGTCATATTCGCGGTTTTTGTCAGCAGTCTATCTCGCAAGAAGGGGATATACGCTCTCGCTGATCCTGTAGTATGTTTCCTCAAGACGCGGCAGCACCGACTCGTCGGGCACTTTGTAGTCCGCGATCCATTCCTCGAAGGGGATGAAGTATTTCGATTCGAACTTGGGTACCGGATCGAAGTGCTTGATGGTATCCTCTATCTTCATATCCGTGACCTTTTCTCCCGCGTTCTCGTACTTGGAATGGGCGAAGAGGTAATCCATGACGGCGGTGTAGTTGTCGATGTTCAGATCTCCCAGCCTCAGGGCCGACTTGTCGAAGCGGAAGAAGTAGTTTCCGCCCGGCATGAGGATGTCCAGAAGCTCCTTGAGCTTGTCGACGCACTGCTCCTTCGTGCCTGTCTTCAGCAGGCTGATGGGATAGAATCCCCCCAGGGCCATCTTCTTGCCCAGCTTGTCCTTGAACTTCTTGGGATCGCCGAATTCCATGTACATCCTGGTGCCCATGGGCAGCTCCTGCAGGTAATCCAGGAACCTTTCCCAGTTCTGCTCGGCGAAGATGTTGGTCTTCTGTCCCCTGGCTGCCTGCAGATGGATCAGTTTCTCGAAGGACGGCCAGTAGAACTTCTCGAATTCCTTGTTCCTCAGATACGGGGCCATGTGTCCCGGAATACCGTTGGCGGAGAGGGGACCCGGCTTGCTGCGGTTGCCCACCCACATGGCGTAGGGCTCCAGGGCCTCGCAGGCCTCCAGGACCTTTTCGGGCATCCTCTTGATGTCCTTGACGATGTTGGAGAAGCCCCTGTTGGTGTCAGCCAGCACGTCGAAGGGAACGGGAAGGCTTCCGCCGCTTCCCGGAGGAGCCTTGAAGAGGCCGTACTTGTCGGCGGCACGGGAAGCCGCGGCGGCCATGACTCTGCTCTGCTCGGCTTCCGCCTGGGTCAGTCTCAGATAGTTTATAAGATACTGGGCCTTGTCGTCGGTGTCGCACATGCCGTAGCTGCGGTTGCGGGCCTTGCCCACCATGAAGGCATAGGGATCGCTGATGAATTCATCGTATTCGTCTTCCTGCATCATGGATACTTCCGGATGCTGGATCATACCGTTGGCGGCTATGTTCATGACCTTGGATTTGGAGAACATGAGGCCGTAGGCGTTCTTCTGGGAACCGAGGCCTATCTGGTCTCCTCTGGCAAATGTCATGGTGGATTCGAATATCCTGTCCAGTACTTCGTCGTTCAGGTTGTAGAGCACCTGAAGGAAGTTCTCTCCTGCATGCTCCGCATGGAATCCGAAACTGAAGGCTTCCATGACGGGGACTCGGTCCGGTACAGTGTTGTTGTAAACGTCAGTAAACAGCTTGTTTCTGTACGCGGTCATTTCTTTGGCGTCCATAGTGTAAATACCTCCCATATGATGATGAGTCGATTATATCATGAACGGCGGGGCAAAATCTTATATATACAGACAAATAAACAAAAAACACCTGTTTTCTGTCCGGCACTGAGGCAAAGCTCCCCTGTAAAAGCGTTTTTCGGAGAAAACTGAACGCAGACTGTTTACTTTACAACGATAGAGTGATAAACTAGTGAAGTATTCTTATCCCATGAGGTCAAAATATGGATTCACTGCATAACATAAATACGGACATACTTTTCGATGCGATAATGAGCCTGAAGAGCCGGGAGGAGTGCTACATGTTCTTCGAGGACGTGTGCACGGTAAAGGAGATCAAGGACATGACCCAGCGTTTTCAGGCGGCCATACTTCTGGATAAGGGGGAGAGCTACGTCTCCGTTACCCAGAAGGTCGGCATATCCTCCGCCACCATCAGCAGGGTGAACAGATGCCTCAACTACGGTGCCGGCGGATACCGCATAGCCATAGACCGCGTTTCCGGAGAGGAGGAGCAGGAGTGAAGATAGATCTGAGCGTTCTGGGCAGCACCGAGCTCATATCCCTCATGCTGATGAGCCTCTACAGGGGGGCGGGCTACCGCCGTTACCGCATGGACCGTTTCGAGGAATATGACCTTTACGTAAAGAACAAGGACTTTCTCGTTTCCGACAGCGTGCTGACATTCACTGACACCAACGGGAGGCTGATGGCCCTCAAGCCGGACGTGACCCTCTCCCTTATAAAGAGCATACGCCCGAAAAGGGGAGAGCTGTCAAGGCTCTATTACTCTGAAAGCGTCTACCGCCCGTCCCGGGGGGACAACGGCTTTCGGGAGATATCCCAGACCGGGGTGGAGTGCATGGGGGACATAGATTTCGGCACCGAAAAGGAGATACTTTCCCTGGCCCTGGACAGTCTCTCCCTCTGCGGAGAGAGGCACATACTGGAGGTATCCCACGCGGCTCTGCTCTCATGCTTCGTGGACGCCCTGGGAATATCTGACAGCGCCCGTCACAGGCTGATGGGCCAGATTTGGACTAAGAACCTCCACGACGCGTCGGCGCTGATGGCTTCTTCCGGAGCCGGCTGCGCCGCCTCCGAGCGGCTCCTGAGGCTCCTGGACCTCTGCGGCGGCCCCTCGGAGGTGCTGCCCCGGGCGGGAGAGCTGGCCGCCACGGCGGATGAGAAAAAGCATCTGGCCGAACTGGAGCAGGTCTGCTGCGGCATGGACAGCCTGCAGATAGATCTGTCCGCCGTGTCGGATTCGTCGTATTACAACGGCATAGTGTTCAGAGGATATGTGGACGGCATCCCCAGAAGGGTGCTTTCCGGAGGACGGTATGACGTGCTGCTTCAGCGGCTGGGTTACGACGCCTCCGCAGTGGGCTTCGCCGTATACATGGACGAACTTGAAAGGATCGATATCCCGGTGGCCGCACTGGGATCGGCGGAGGTATGAGATGGATGATTATCTGAATATCGCCCTTCCGAAGGGAAGGCTGGGAGAAGACGTGTATTCCCTGTTCGCGTCCTGCGGCTACGAATGTGACGGCGTGATGGACGATTCCCGCAGGCTCGTGTTCGAGAACCCCGAGCGCCAGGTAAGGTACTTCTGGGTAAAGCCCTGGGACGTGGGAGTGTACGTGGAAAGGGGAGCCGCAGATATCGGCGTCGCAGGAAAGGATACCATCATCGAGACCGCTCCCGACGTGTTCGAGATCGGGGATCTGCGTCTCGGAAGGTGCAGGATGGCCTGCGCGGCACCGGACGGCTTCACCGATGACGGCGGGACGGTGCTGAGGGTGGCGACGAAATACCCGAACATAGCCAGGTCCTACTACTCGTCCATGGGACGGGAGATAGATATAGTAAAGCTCAGCGGTTCCATCGAGATCGCGCCCCTTCTGGGGCTCACCGACGTGATAGTGGACATAGTGGAGACCGGCAGGACCCTCAGGGAAAACGGACTATCCGTAACAGACGTGATATCGGACATAAGCGCCAGGCTCATCGTGAACAGGGCCTCCTACCGTTTCAGGGGGGAGCAGATCAGGGAGCTGGCGGGAAAACTTTCCTCAAGGATTTCCGAAGAGGCTGAAAGGAGATAATTTTCATGAAGATACTCAGATACAGCGAGACCCCGAAGGATCAGATCCTTTCGAGGGCGTACACTTCCGCGGACGTGGAGGATTCCGTAAGGGAGATAGTCGAAAACGTCAGAGCGAACGGGGACAGAGCTCTCAGAGAGCTCACCCTGCGTTTCGACGGAGCCGACATCGCGGATCCGGCGGTCACCCCGGAGGAGATCGCGGAGGCCCGCACCCTGGTGGGGGAGAGCTTCATAGGCATAATGGAAAGAGCTGCCGCCAACATAAGGAAGTTCCATGAAAAACAGGTAAGGAGCGGATTCATCATCAACGACGAGGACGGCATCCTGATGGGACAGAAGGTCATACCCGTGGACAGCGCGGGACTGTACGTGCCCGGCGGCACTGCCGCTTATCCATCCACAGTGCTGATGGATTCCATACCCGCGAAGATAGCCGGGGTGAAAAACGTCATCATGTGCACCCCTCCCGGAAAGGACGGACTCATCAATCCCTACATCCTGGCCGCCGCTTCAGTGGCGGGAGTCGACAGGATCTACAAGGTCGGAGGAGCCCAGGCGATAGCCGCCATGGCCTGCGGCACCGACAGCATCCCCAAAGTCGACAAGATAGTGGGCCCGGGCAACGCGTACGTGGCGGAAGCCAAGAAGCAGGTGTTCGGCATGGTCTCCATCGACATGATCGCTGGTCCCAGCGAGATACTCATAATAGCCGACGGCGCGTCTGATCCCGCTTTCGTGGCGGCGGATCTGCTTTCCCAGGCGGAGCATGACACTCTCGCCAGCGCCGTTCTGATAACCGACAGCTTCGAACTGGCCGAAAAGGTCAGCGAAGAGGTGGACAGACAGCTTGGCAGCTTGCCCCGTTACGACATAGCGTCCGCATCGGTGAAGAACAACGGGAAGATCATCGTGTGCGACGATATCGCCCAGGCCGTGGAGGTGGCCAACGACATAGCTCCGGAGCACCTGGAGCTGTGCCTGGATTCCCCCTTCGACTGGCTTGACAGGATCAGGCACGCCGGCAGCGTCTTCATCGGAAGATATTCCCCTGAGCCCCTGGGGGACTATTTCTCCGGAGCGAACCACACCCTGCCCACCTCCGGCACCGCCAGGTTCTCATCACCGCTGTCGGTGGACGATTTCGTGAAAAAACTGCAGTATACGTATTATACCAGGGGAGCCCTGGCCAGAGTAGGCGACGACATCGCCGCCTTTGCCCGCAAGGAGGGCCTGGAAGCCCACGCCAGGAGCATAGAGATCCGTCTCGGAGAGGAGAGACGATGAGCAGATTTCTGAGCAGCAAATATGACGAGCTGGTACCCTACGTACCGGGGGAGCAGCCCAAGGACCGCAGGTTCATCAAGCTGAACACCAATGAATCCCCGTTCCCGCCCTCGCCGCTGGCGGTGAAATACGCCGCGGAGGCGGCGCGCAGCTGCCAGCTGTATTCGGATCCCGAGCTAAGCTCCCTGACAGACGCCTTCTGCGCAGTATACGGCGTGAGCCCCTCATCGGCGGTCTTTTCCAACGGCAGCGACGACATGCTGAACTACGCTTTCATGTGCTTCTGCGACGGGGATCATCCCGCGGCTTTCGCGGACATAACCTACGGGCTTTACAGCGTGCTGGCGGACCTGAACAGGGTACCGTACACGGTCATTCCCCTGCGGGACGACTTCACCATAGACGTGGGCGACTACTGCGGGACAGACCATACCATTTTCATAGCCAATCCCAACGCCCCCACGGGCATAGCTCTTCCGGTCATCGAGATCGAGAGGATACTGGCCACCAATCCCAACAACGTGGTGGTGGTGGACGAGGCCTACGTGGATTTCGGAGCCTCCAGCATGCTGAAGCTGACGGAAAAGTACGATAACCTGCTGGTGGTGGGGACCTTCTCGAAATCCCGCTCCCTGGCGGGGGCCCGGCTGGGATACGCCTGCGCGTCCGAGGCTATCATCGCGGACATAAACGCCATCAGGTATTCGCTGAATCCCTATAACGTGAACAGCATGACCCTGGCCGCGGGGATCGGATCCCTGGAGGACGACGAGTATAACCGCGCGAACTGTTCCGTGATCATAGAGAACAGGGAATACGCCGCGGAGGAACTGAAGAAGCTGGGATTCACGCTTACCGATTCGAAGGCCAACTTCCTGTTCGCCCGGCATCCGGACTTTTCGGGAGAGCAGATCTACAGCCGCCTGAGGGAGAAGGGGATACTGGTAAGGCATTTCGGCAGCGAGAGGATAAAGGATTACAACCGCATAACCGTGGGCACCCGCGGGGAGATGCAGGAACTTATAAAATGCTTAAAGGAGATAATCGGGCAATGAGAAGCGCACAGATACAGAGAAAAACGAACGAGACGGACATCGTGCTGGCGATAGACCTGGATTCCGACGGCAGCACCATAGACTGCCCCGTGGGATTCATGTCCCACATGCTGGAGCTGTTCAGCCGTCACGGCGGATTCTTCATGGACATTTCCTGCGACGGAGATACGTACGTGGACGATCATCACTCCACCGAGGACATCGGTATCGCCCTGGGAGCGGCCTTTGCCGAAGCCATGGGGGACAAGAGGGGAATAAAGCGCTACGGCAACATCATCCTTCCCATGGACGAGGCCCTCATCCTGGCCAGCGTCGACATCTCCGGCAGGGGAGCGCTGTATTTCGACGCCCCTATACCCACCGAAAAGGTGGGGACCTTCGATACCGAGCTGGTGAAGGAGTTCTTCGAGGCCTTTGCCCGCAACAGCGGCATCACGCTGCACATCAGAAAGATCGCCGGCGACAATTCCCACCACATAATAGAAGGCATCTTCAAGGCGGTGGCCCGCGCTCTCAGGGAAGCCCTCAGCGAGGATGAACGCTTCGGCGGAGTCATACCCTCCACGAAAGGGATGCTCTGATGATCACCATAGTAGATTACGGTGTGGGCAATCTGTTTTCCCTGGGCTGCTCCCTGAAAAAGGTGGGAGCCCCCTGCAGGATCAGTCCGGATCCCGAACTGATCGCATCGTCCGAGGGGCTGATACTGCCCGGAGTGGGCGCCTTCGGGGACGCCGCGGACAAGCTGCGGGACACGGGCCTCGGAGAGAGCGTCAGGGAGTATGCCGCTTCCGGCAGGCCCCTTCTGGGAATATGCCTCGGCATGCAGCTGCTGTTTGAGGACAGCTGGGAATTCGGACACCATACGGGGCTCGGACTGATCCCCGGCAGCGTAAGGA
Source organism: Eubacteriaceae bacterium (assembly GCA_017613995.1). Classification (GTDB taxonomy): domain Bacteria; phylum Bacillota; class Clostridia; order Eubacteriales; family Anaerofustaceae; genus RUG14186. The sequence continues at coordinate 5,158 of JAGACT010000121.1, read as the reverse complement.
GCCTTGCCGAAAGGACACAGGGCCTGAAGATCCCCCATATGGGATGGAACAGGCTGGACATCACCCGGGGCGGGGGGATACTGGGCTCCCTCAGGGGAGAGAACTACATGTATTTCGTCCACTCGTTCTATGCGGACTGCCCCGATGAGTATGTGACGTCCTATACGGAATACGGGTTCCCCGTGACCGCATCGGTGCAGAAGGACAACGTCTACGGATGTCAGTTCCATCCCGAAAAGAGCTCGGAGAGCGGCCTTCGGATACTGGCAGAATTCTGCGATATTGTCCGGAAAGGAGAACTATGATCATCTTTCCCGCTATCGATATATATGAAGGAAAGGCAGTGAGGCTCCTTAAGGGGGACTATTCCGAGATGCAGGTCTACAGCGGCGATCCCGTATCCGTGGGACGTGACTTCGCCTCCGCCGGGGCGACCCACGTGCATCTGGTGGACCTGGAAGGAGCCCGGGACGGCACCTGTCCGAATCTGGCGACAGTGGTGGCGATAAAACGCGCCAGCGGCCTGTTCTGCGAGATAGGAGGGGGCATCCGCTCCATGGAAATGATAGACACATACCTCGGAGAGGGACTGGACCGGGTCATCCTGGGCACAGCGGCCCTCAACGACAGGGATCTGCTGGAGGCGGCTGTCAGCCGCTATCCCGGCCGCGTGGCTGTGGGAGCGGACATCCGGGACGGGTATCTTTCCGTAAAGGGATGGACCGAGGACAGCAGCGTCCATATCGACGGATTCCTGGATGATATGATCTCGCTGGGAGTGGAGTGCGTCATCGTGACGGATATCTCCAGGGACGGCGCCATGCAGGGCACCAACAGGGAGCTGTACCGGAGGCTCTGCTGTGAAAAAAAGATAAACATCACCGCTTCCGGAGGGGTGTCGGACCTTGACGACGTGGCGGCCCTGAGGGACATGGGACTTTACGGGGCCATCATAGGCAAGGCGTACTACACGGGGGCGATAGATCTCGTCAAAGCTCTGGAGGTGGCCTCATGCTGACAAAAAGGATAATACCCTGCCTGGACGTCAGGTACGGACGGGTCGTGAAGGGAGTGAATTTCCAAAACCTCAGCGACATAGCTTCCCCGGTGGATCTGGCCAGGCACTATTCCTCCTCGGGAGCGGACGAGCTGGTATTCTACGACATCACGGCGTCCGCGGAGGGAAGGAAGCTCTTCTCGGACATCCTAACCGAGACGGCGGCAAACGTCTTCATTCCCCTCACCGTGGGCGGAGGCATCAATACGACGGAGGACTTCGAGAGGGTCCTCAACTGCGGGGCCGACAAGGTGAGCGTCAACTCCGGTGCCATCAGAAGGCCCGAACTGATAAGGGAGGCATCCCGTCTCTACGGCAGCCAGTGCGTCGTGCTCTCGGTGGACATCAAGAGGGTCGGCGGGGTCTTCAGGGTCTTTTCCAAGGGAGGAAGAGAGGATACGGGAATGGAGGCCATGGAATGGATAAGGCGGGGAGCGGATCTGGGCGCTGGGGAGATCGTGGTCAATTCGATCGATACCGACGGAGTAAAAAACGGTTTCGACATCGAGATGCTTCAGGCCGTCTGTGACACGGTGCCCGAGCTGCCCGTCATCGCTTCCGGCGGAGCGGGAAGCATAGAGGATTTCATCGCCCTGTTCCGTCAGGTGCCCCGCATCGACGCCGGCCTGGCGGCCAGCGTGTTCCATTCCGGACAGATACCCATCGATGTGCTGAAGAGACATCTGAGGGAGGACGGCGTAAACGTACGCATTCAGGAGGCTTTTGAATGATCGATATAGACGAACTCAAATTTGACGAAAAGGGACTCATCCCGGCGATAGTGGTGGATTCCATGACGGGAAAGGTGCTGACCCTGGCTTATATGAACAGGGAAAGCATAGGCATATCCATCGAGAAGGGGCTCACATGCTTCTGGAGCCGCTCCAGACAGGAATTCTGGCTCAAGGGGGAGACCAGCGGCAACTATCAGCACATAGTGTCCATCACGGCGGACTGCGACCGGGACGCCCTGGTGGTGGTCGTGGAGCCCGACGGACCAGCGTGCCACACAGGAAGCTTCTCCTGCTTCACAGCCCCTGTCTGGCACAGCGGAGAGCTGGAGGAATTTTCCGACGAGATGCTGTACGAACTGATCATGGGAAGGAAGACCGATCCGCAGGAGGGAAGCTATACCACTTACCTCTTCGACAAGGGTCTGGACAAGATACTCAAGAAGGTGGGAGAGGAATCCACCGAGGTCATCATAGCCGCCAAGGGCGGGGATAAGAAGGAGACCGTATACGAGATAGCTGATCTGTATTACCACGTCATGGTCCTTATGGCGGATCAGGGCATCACCTGCGGCGAGATCATGGAGGAATTAAAGCAGAGACATGTGATAGACCACAAGGTCAAACAGGAGAAGATGGTGTGAGCGGCCTGAGAGATTACCACATGCATACCCGTTACTGCGACGGCAGAAGCGACATGGAGAGCATGGTGCTCTCCGCCGTGGAAATGGGACTGGAATGCGTGGGTATATGCACCCACAGCTACACCTGGTTCGACGAGTCCTACTGTATTTCCCGGGAAAACATTCCCGGATTCATTTCCGAGGCCCGGGAACTCAAGGAAAAATACGGGGACCGCATCAGGGTGTTCTGCGGAGTGGAGCAGGACTTCTATTCGGAGGAGGACACCGACGGATTCGATTACGTCATCGGCAGCGTCCATTATATGAAGGCAGGGGAGAAGTATCTTCCCGTGGACGAGGATGCGCTGGTGCTTCGAAGCATCCTGGAGGATGACTTCGGAGGTGACCCTATGGCCATGGCACGCTGTTACTTCGAGACCGTGTCCCGGGTCTTTGAGAGGACCCGCTGTGATATAGTGGGGCATTTCGACCTGATCACCAAGTTTTCTGAACGGGATCCGATCCTCGACACCTCATGCCCGGAGTATGTCCTGGCATGGAAGGCGGCTGCGGAGAACCTCCTTGCTTCGGGAGCAGTTTTCGAGATAAACACCGGAGCGGTGAGCCGGGGATACCGAAGCGGTCCCTATCCCGCGGAGGATATCATATCCTATCTGAAGGAAAGGGGAGCATCCCTGATAATGTCCAGCGATGCCCACCGTCCGGAGGATATCGCCTTCGGGTTCGGGACGTTCGGCCATCTGGCGACGGCGCAGTTTATGCCCCGCAGCAGACAGTAATAAAACCGGTGCTCTTTTCCCTGCCGGGAAAAGAGCACTTTTTCAGTAATATCTTCTTTCGTTTTCGATGGTGGTCCGCCTGCCGTGGCCGCTGAGCACCTCGGTATCGTCGGGAAGGCTCATCAGCTTGGTCTGTATGCTGCTCATCAGCTGTATGTAGCTTCCGGAGTAAAGGTCCGTCCTGCCCGCCCCGGCAAAGAAAAGCGTGTCACCGGAAAAGAGGATACGGTCCTTTTCACTGAGATAGCATACGGAGCCCCTGGTATGCCCCGGAGTGGCGATCACCCTGAAGCAGAGTTTTCCGAGTTCTATCACCTGTCCGTCCTCCGCGGGGAGGGTTTGCGGTATCTCGCTCACTTTGTATCTTATGCCGAAAGCCGCGCTGGCGTCCTTTTCTCCCACGTACAGCATTTCCCTGTCGGCCTCTGCCAGGTAAACGTCCGTGGAAAAGATATCCAGATAGTCGCTCAGTCCCAGGGTATGGTCAAAGTGGGCGTGGGTGAGAAGTATCGCTCTCAGGCTGAGCCCTGTGTTCATTATGTATCTAACGGCGTCCTCGTCGTAGAAGGCGGGATCTATGATCACGCAGTCATCTGCTTCCGACGCGATGTACATGTTTGTGCCCACCGGGCCTTCGATGAATGTTTTGATTTCCATGGCATCCTCCGAAGTGGATTATACCATAACATCCCGCGGGACAAAAAAGAAAACAGGATCCGCAAAGCGGATCCTGCTGTTAAACATAAGTCAGAGTAATTATGCTCCGATGAGCTCCTTAGCCTTGATTGCTGCAGCGCCTGCATCGATTGCATATCCGTCAGCACCGATCTCATCTGCAAATGCCTGGGTGATGGGGGCTCCGCCGCACAGAAGCTTGAAGCTGTATTTGCCCTTGACTTCGTTGATGGCGGCTGCGGTCTCCTTCATGGAATCCATGGTGGAGGTGAGCAGTGCGGAGAGTGCTACTACCTTAACATCGGGATTGGCTTCGATGGTCTCGAGGAACTTCTCTTTGGGAACGTCAACGCCCAGGTCGATCATGTCGAATCCTGCAGCACCGATCATCGTGCAGACCAGGTTCTTACCGATGTCATGAAGGTCGCCCTTAACGGTTCCGATGATGCACTTGCCGAGGCTCTGTGCTCCGTCACCTGCGAGCAGAGGCTGGATAACGTCCATACCCTTGTTCATGGTCTTTGCTGCGATCAGCATCTCGGGAACGAAGATCTCGCCCTTGGAGAACCTGTCACCGACTACTCCCATTCCGGCGATCATTGCTTCGAGGATTTCGGTGGGCTTTGCACCCTCGTCAAGAGCTTCCTGGCAGCTGGTTGCGATCAGCTTGGTCTTGTAATTCTCAACATTGGCCTTAACATCGTCTAACTTTGTCATTTTAAATACCTCTCAAAAATTTTTTCTGTAATTTCGGTCAACATATCCGGAGATACGGTCCTTACATAACAAGGGTTGTCTCATGCTGCTTTACCTTATTTAGAGACTTACTTATGTATGACTAAAGATCCGTTTATGCTGCCGAATACTTTTCCTTACGCCTATATTATATACTTGATCCCCTTCGAAATGGAATGGATTCTATAAATTAACTGGGCAAGTGCAAAAAAATATGCAAAAAAATGCCTTTTGGGGCCCGTTTTGGGCCCGGATACGGGTTACATTTTTTATAAAACATCAAACAAACGAAAAGTTACCATACCGCGGTATGTTAGTCCTGACTAAATATGAGGATTCTCATGCGAAAAATACACATAATTCTGTATATAGTGATCAAATAATTGCATATATTATAATGTATGTGCTATACTATTTGTTGAAATACGGCTGCTTTACCGTTCAGTAATTATTATATTATTAGTAGGAGAAATTACATGACCGTTGTAAACAAGAGAAAAACTCCGTTCCAGGAGTCAGAGCTCACAGTTATCGGTG
>JAGACT010000120.1 GCA_017613995.1 Eubacteriaceae bacterium | reverse complement strand
TCCAGCAGATGCTCTGCCCGGGCACGCCTTCAAAGAGAACGCCCGGCGAGGCCTTGAGGAGGGTCTTTCCGTATTCGCTGCCGGTCTCGGCGCTTTTCACCTCTCCTCCCGCCATCCAGGCCATGAGCTGGGCTCCGTAGCAGATCCCCAGGATCGGAAGGCCCGCATCCAGTATCTTCGGATCGAAGCGGGGGGACGCTTCGTCGTAGACGCTGGCGGGCCCTCCGGTGAAGATGATGCCGGAGTAGCCATATGATCTGATCTCATCCAGTGTAACCGCGTCGAAATATCGGATCTCGGCGTATACCCCCAGATCCCTTACCCTGCGGGCTATGAGCTGGTCGTACTGACCGCCGAAATCGAGAACCAGTATCCTGTCCATTTGTGTCTCCTAGACTTCTATGTCGCATCCCCCGGGGGCTATCCCCTCCGTCAGGGGAGCGATCTTCTCGAGATAATTCTTCACCTGCTCGGCGCACCGGCCGGTATAGAGCTTCGGATCCAGCAGTTCCTCCATGTGCTCCCGGGACAGGCCGAAGGAGCTGACGGAAGCCAGATCTCCCAGAAGATCCCAGCTCTCGCCCCGCTTCATCCTGGATGAAGCCTCCATGGAGCGCTGCCTTATGATCTCGTGGAGCTTCTGCCGGTCCCCTCCCCGCTTCACCGCCTCCATGAGGATGTTCTCCGTGGCGATGAAGGGCAGGTAGTCCCGTACGGAGCGCTCGATTATCGCCTCGTTCACCACCATGCCGAAGGTGATGTTCCTGGCGAGCCTCAGCACCGCGTCGGCGCACAGGAATCCCTCGGGAAGGGATATGCGGCGGTTGGCGGAATCGTCCAGGGTCCTCTCCAGCCACTGGCTCGACGCGGTCATGGCCGCGTTCAGGCTGTCCGCCATCAGGTAGCGGGAAAGGGAGCACATCCTTTCGCAGCGCATGGGATTTCGCTTGTAGGCCATGGCGGAGGAGCCGATCTGCTCCTCCTCGAAGGGCTCCTCGATCTGCCTGTCGTGCTGCATGAGCCTGATGTCGCAGGCCATCTTGTAGCAGCTCTGTGCTATGGAGGAAAGGGCGTTCATGATCCGGCTGTCCACCTTGCGGGGATAGGTCTGGCCGCAGACGTCGAAGCACCCTTCGAAGCCGAAATCCTGCGCCAGGGCGCGGTTCATAGCGTCGATTTTTCCCGCGTCCCCTTCGAAGAGGTCCATGAAGCTGGCTTCTGTGCCGGTGGTGCCCCGGCATCCCAGGAACTTTATGTTCTCCAGGGCGAAATCCAGTTCATCCAGATCGGTCACCAGGTCCTGTATCCACAGGCATGCCCTCTTTCCCACGGTGACCAGCTGGGCCGGCTGATAGTGGGTGTAGCCCAGGGCCGGTGTGTCGGCGTACCGGGACGCGAAATCGGAAAGGTTCGAGATGACCTTAAGAAGCTCGCCTCTGATATATCTTAAGCCGTCGCGGTAGATGATAAGGTCCGCGTTGTCGGTCACGTAGCAGCTGGTGGCCCCCAGGTGGATGATGCCCGCCGCGGAGGGCGCGGCAGCTCCGTAGGCGTAAACGTGGGCCATGACGTCATGGCGCACTTCCCTCTCGCGTTTCGCGGCGAGCTCGTAGTCTATGTCAGTTATGTGTTCCCCCAGCTCCCTGACCTGCTCTTCGGTGATGGGGAGGCCCAGGGCCCTCTCCTCCTTTGCCAGGGCGTGCCACAGCCTTCTCCAGGTGGTGAACCTGGTGTCGGCGGAAAAAAGCTCAAGCATGTAATCGGAAGCGTAGCGGCTGGCCAGGGGCGATTCATATATCCGTGTCATGTCAGATCCTCTCTGCTATCTGTAGATGATGGCGTCCCTTTCGGCCCCCACCGAGATGTATGTTATGGGGGCGCCCGCGGACTTTTCGATCATAAGGACGTAGTCCTGAGCCTCCTTCGGCAGATCATCCCAGGTCCTTGCACCGGAGATGTCGCACTTCCAGCCCGGCATGTATTCGATGACAGGCTCGCTTTGGTCCAGCAGCACCGGGAACGGGAAGTCGTCGGTGAGCTTTCCGTTAACTCTGTACTGCACGCATACGGGGATTCGCTCCATGTAGCTGAGGATATCAAGCTTCGTCAGGGCTATGTCGGTGACTCCCTGCATCATGATGCCGTAGCGGGTGGCCACCAGGTCCATGGCTCCCACCCTGCGGGAGCGGCCCGTCTTGGCTCCGTATTCCTCGCCTTTCTCCCTGAGGACGTCGGCCTCTTCCCCGAACATCTCGGAGACGAAGGGTCCCTCGCCCACGCAGGTGGAATAGGCCTTGACGACGCCGATGACCTGGTCGACCTTCGCGGAGGGATCTCCCGAACCGATGGGGGCGTAGGCGGCCAGCGTGTTGGAGGATGTGGTATAGGGGCAGATGCCGAAATCCAGGTCCTTCAGGGCTCCCAGCTGGGCTTCGAAGAGGATCCTCCTGCCCGATTCCCGGGCTGCTCTGAGAAGGACTCCGGTATCGCAGATGTAGGGCTTCATGGGCTCGCAGTACTTTTCCAGCCACTCCTCCACCATGTCCATGGTGTAGGGCTCCGCTCCGTAGACCCCGAGGATCATGTTCTTCCATTCCATGATCTCCCTCAGGTGCTCCCTGAGTTCCTCCGGATAGAAGAGCTCGCCGGCCAGCACCGTCTTCTTCTGGTACTTGTCCGAATAGAAGGGCGCTATGCCCTGCTGGGTGGAGCCGTACATGTGGTCGGCCAGACGCCTCTCCTCCAGCCCGTCCAGATCCCGGTGCCAGGGCATCAGAAGGGACGCTCTTTCGCTGATGAGCAGGTTTTTAGGAGAGAGCTCCACTCCCTTGCTCATGACGTCCTGCATCTCGATGTACAGGTTCTCCGGGTCCAGGGCCACGCCGTTTCCCAGGACGTTTACGACTCCCTCCCGGAAGATGCCCGAAGGCAGCAGGTGCAGCGCGAACCTGCCCTTGTCGTTTACCACCGTATGCCCGGCGTTGCCTCC
>JAGACT010000119.1 GCA_017613995.1 Eubacteriaceae bacterium | reverse complement strand
GGAGGCGGACAGCCTTCGGACCGGGGATATATCGCGGACGCCTATGTCAGGGACGTGCATGAGAAGGAGGGCTTGGTAGTCCATTACTGCGAAACTCCCGTTGAAGAGGGAAGCACGGTTGTTATGAAGATCGATGCCGAAAGACGTTTCGATCACATGCAGCAGCATTCCGGGGAACACATCGTATCCGGAATGATATGCTCCGCATTTTCCTGCGACAACGTTGGGTTCCACATGGGAGAGGATGAGGTCATCATCGACTACAACGCCCGGATCAGCCCGGAAGAACTGTCTGAAATAGAAAAGAAGGCCAACCGCTACATCTGGGAAGATCATGAATGCGTCATCTTCTATCCCGATGAACGCTCCCGGAAGGATCTTAGTTACCGCAGCAAGAAGGAGATAAAGGGGGAACTGAGGATAGTGTCCTTCCCGGGAGCGGACAGCTGCGCATGCTGCGGCACCCACGTGAGGAGAAGCGGGGAAGTGGGCCTTATAAAGTTCACCTCTCTGGAAGGCTTCCATGACGGCGTGAGGATAGGTCTCCTCTGCGGAAAGAGGGCCTTCGACCATCTTGCCGCCAACGCCCTTCAGAATGATCTCATCGCCAGGGACATGTCCGCATCATCTCTTCGGACATACGAACTGTACCTTAAGCAGAAGGACGAACTGTCCCGCGCCAGGGCCGCCCTGACGGGAATGGAGGAGAAATATCTGAAGCTCTATACTGACAGCTTTCGAGGAAGAGTAAGCGTGATCCTCTTCGAGGAGGGACTGGGGAACGATTCACTGAGAAAAACCGCCCTGGCCCTGAGCGAAGTGATCACCGGCAGCGCCGCCGTGTTCACCCCGGAGGGGGAGGGCTTCCGGTACGCTGTGAAGCTGAGATGCGACGGGGAAAGCGAAGTGATAAAGCAGATGAATCAGGCCCTTTCCGGAAGGGGAGGAGGCCGGGAGGGATTTGCCCAGGGAAGCGTATCGGCTCCCAGGGACCAGATCATCGCCTACCTTTCCTCCACGGGACTGTTTCCGGAGAAGTGACATACAAAAATCACGCCGCCTTCGGGCGGCGTTTTTCAGATCTCGTAAATATCCCCGTCCTCCAGCAGGAGGTGCTCCACCTGGTAGACTTCCTTCACCAGGGTGCCGTTTCTGAGGTTCGTAAGGGAACTGTGATGGTTGTGGCCGTGTATGTTCAGGGGCACCCTGTTCTCGTACAGGTAGCGGGTGATCCCCTTGAGCCCGTCGTGGACCTTTGAGTGGTTGTCCCTCACGAAGGGCCCGTCGTGGGATATGAGGATGTCGCACTCGGGAAGGCTCTTTGCGAAGGCTATGCTCTCCTCGTGGTCGAAGGAGGGAAAGTCCTCGTCCTTGTAGCGGAAGGAGCCCTGCATTCCGCAGATCCGAAAGCCCCCCGTCTCGGTCATCCTTCCGTTCAGGTCCGTCAGGCCGTATTCGGAAAGGAGGCTGAAGCGGTCGTGGTTCCCCAGCAGGGCGACTATCTTCTCTTTGGGGACCACTTCCAGCAGCACCTGGAGATCGTAGTCGTGCACGTCCCCCAGTATCATGCAGACGTCGCAGGTGACTCCCTTCACGGACTCCCTCAGATACTTATCCATCCACAGCTCCCCGTGGGTGTCCGCCACCACCAGCATGTCCAGTTTGCCGGTAAGAAGCCTCGCCCCGCCTCTGGGATCCAGGATGTCCTCGTAGTACTCAGGCTCGGGCTCAGCATGAACGGGTTTTCTCTTAAATATCTTTTCAAACATTCTCTTCTCCGATAAAACGTTCTCAGGATAACAGTATACCACAGCTGCAGGAAGAAGCGGCGCGAAAATCCCGCAGACTGACGTTTGGTTTGTTCCAAATATTGAATTAACTATTGCTTACCGCCTGGGTTTAGTGTAAAATATACAAGTATTAATACTTATACCCTTATTGCGAGCGGCGGAGTGATCAGGCACTGTGAAGCCCGGCAACCGACATTATGTACGGTGCCAAAACCTGCAGACGAAAGTCTGAATGATGAGGATGCTTGAAGGTCCTCCTGTGAGGTCCTGTTTTTTTAAGGGATAAGAGAAAGAAGGATATATGAGACATTTCTTTACTTCAGAATCGGTGACAGAGGGTCACCCCGACAAAATGTGCGACCAGGTGAGCGACGCCGTCCTGGACGCGATACTGGAAAAGGACAAAAAGGCCAGAGTTGCCTGCGAGTGCTCCACCACCACCGGACTCATGCTGGTGATGGGGGAGATCACCACCGACTGCTACGTGGACATCCAGACCATAGCCAGGCGCACCATCAGCGAGATCGGATACACCAGGGCCAAGTACGGCTTCGACGCCGATACCTGCAGCATACTGACCTCCATCAACGAGCAGTCCTCCGACATCGCCATGGGAGTCGATCTGAGCTATGAGGCTAAGGAGGAGAGCCGCACCAACGAGCTGGGAGCCGGAGACCAGGGGATCATGTTCGGCTTCGCATGCCGCGAGACCGACGTGCTGATGCCCCTGCCCATCATCCAGGCCCACCGCATCGCCAGAAAACTGGCACAGGTAAGAAAGTCCGGGGAGATAGGATACCTCAGGCCCGACGGAAAGAGCCAGGTCACCGTGGAGTACGACGGCGGCAGACCCGTAAGGATCGATACCGTGGTGGTGAGCACCCAGCACGACCCGGAGGCCAGCCACGAGCAGATCTATGAGGACGTGAAGAACAAGATCGTTCTGCCCAGCCTTCCCGCCGACCTTTCCACCGAGGGCATGAAGCTGTACGTGAATCCCACCGGACGCTTCGTGACCGGAGGCCCCCTGGGAGACTCCGGCCTTACGGGCAGGAAGATAATCGTGGACACCTACGGCGGAGCCGCGCCCCACGGCGGCGGAGCCTTCTCCGGAAAGGACCCCACGAAGGTGGACCGCAGCGCTGCATACATGGCCAGGTACGTGGCCAAGAACATCGTCGCCGCCGGCATCGCCGACCGCTGCTGCATCGAGCTGGCCTACGCTATCGGAGTGGCGGAGCCCGTGAGTATCTACGTGGATACCTACGGCACCGGCAGGACCTCCGATGAGAACATCGCTAAGCTGATCCGCGAGCGGGTGGATCTGAGACCCGGCGCCATCATCGAGTACCTGGATCTTCTCAGGCCCATCTACCGTCAGACGGCGGCCTACGGCCACTTCGGCAGGGACGACATCGATCTTCCCTGGGAAAAAATCGACGAGAACCTGTTCTGACTTAAAAAAACTGTCGGAAATCGTGTATAATCTAAACAGATCCATCAAGGAGGAAAAGACAATGAAGGATGATATGAAAGATACCCTGAAGGCCCTCAAGAAGGATGCCGGCGAACTGATAGACATCGTAAAGGATGAGGTCATCGAGAAGTACAACGAACTCAAGGGCATAGCCCCGGACAAGATCGAGACCGCCAAGCAGGTCGGAGCGGAGATCCTCAAGGACGCAAAAAGGGAAGGCGCGGTGCTCTACGGCAAGGCCGTGGAGGGAGGCACCCAGCTGTACAACACAGCCAAGGAGTACGTATCCGGCAAGATCGGAGACGTGAAGGAAGCGGTCCACGATCAGAAGATCAACAACCCCACTCCCGAGATCAAGGATATGATGGGGACCGACCCCGCTTCACAGGCACTGGCTGCCGCCAGGGAAGCCGTGGAGGCGAAGGCCGACGAAGTTGAGGAAGCCTTCGAGGAGAAGAAGGAAGACGTTATGGATGCCATCGGCACCGCTGTGGATACGGTGCAGGGGAAGGTAGCTGACACGAAGGAATCCTTCGATTCCATGGTCCTCGAGGTCAGAGATAATATCGAGAACGCGGCGGTGGACCTCAAGGAGTCCGTGGAGGCGAAGGCCGAAGAGGCCAAGGACGCCATGACCGCGGCGGTGGAGGAGGCCGAAGCCAAGGCGGCGGAGCTGAAGGCAGCGGCGGACGAGACCTTTGCCCAGGCTCAGGCCAAGGCGGCGGAAGCCCTCAGCAATGCCCAGGATGCGGCCCAGAAGGTGGACGCGTTCGTGACGAACACCATGAACTCCGTTTCCGAAGGCATCAAGGACATCACCGATCAGATCAACGAAGTCACCGGAGGAAAGAACGAGTAGAAAGACTCACGGGGATCCGCTCTGCGGATCCCTTTTTTGCGCATGTTCAGGCTTTGGAATTTCCGTTCCATCTCTTGTGAGAACCAAAAAGCGATGGTATAATACATGAATATACAGTAAACAGGAGTTGTGTTATGAAGCATATCGACATCAGTGAACTGAATGCGCATTGCGAAGACTATATCGATAAGGACGTTGTGATCTGCGGCTGGGTCAAATCCGTCAGGAATTCCAAGCAGACATGCTTTATCGATTTCAATGACGGCACCGGGATGAAAAACGTGCAGATCGTCGTGGACAAGTCGGAAGGGACTGACGAGAGCTGGACCAAGTTTTCCATCGGTACCGCCCTTATGATAAAGGGAAAGGCGGTAGCCAGCTTCAACGAGAAGCAGCGCTTCGAGATAAAGCCCGAACAGATCACCGTTCTGGGCGCGTGCCCGGAGGACTATCCTCTGCAGAAAAAGGCCACCAGCCTTGAGTTTCTGAGGACCGTGCCCCATCTCAGAGCCCGTACGAATACCTTCAATGCCATGTTCAGGCTCCGTTCGAAGCTGGCATATGCCATCCATGAGTTCTTCCAGACCAACAACTTCACCTACGTGCATACCCCGCTGATCACCGGAAGCGACTGCGAGGGCGCCGGAGAAGTGTTCAGAGTGACCACCCAGCCCGCCAACGCCGTATATCCCACCGAGGACGAGTATTTCGCCGAGGACTTCTTCAAGAGAAGAGCCGGCCTCACCGTGTCCGGTCAGCTGGAGGGCGAGACCATGGCCATGGCCCTGTCGAAGATATATACCTTCGGACCCACCTTCCGCGCTGAGCTGTCCTATACCGCCCGCCACGCGGCGGAGTTCTGGCAGATCGAGCCGGAAGTCGCCTTCGCGGATCTCGACGACATCATCGAGCTGGCCACCAACATGATCAAGTACATCACCAACTACGTGCTGGTCAACTGCCCCGAGGAGATCGCCTTCTTCGAGCAGTTCTACGAGAAGGGACTTACCGCCAAGCTCAGGAATATCGTGGATTCCGAGTTCGCCGTGATCGATTACTCCGAAGCCATCGACCTGCTGGTGAAGAGCGGCAGGGAGTTCAGCTATCCCGTGGAATGGGGACTGGACCTGCAGACCGAGCACGAGAGATATCTTACCGACGAAGTGTTCAGGCGCCCGGTATTCGTTATCAACTACCCCAAGGACATCAAGGCCTTCTACATGAAGCAGAACCCCGACGGAAAGACCGTCGCCGCCACGGACCTTCTGGTGCCCGGCGTGGGAGAGATCATCGGAGCCTCCCAGAGAGAGGATGACTACGACAAGCTGTATGCCGTCATGACCGAGAGGGGAATGACCATGGACGATTACAAATATTATCTGGACCTCAGAAAGTTCGGCACCGCGCCCCACGCGGGCTACGGACTGGGCTTCGAGAGGATGCTGATGTACATCACCGGCATCGGCAACATCCGCGACACCATCGCCTATCCCAGAACCGCGGGATATCTGGCTTAACGAGAGAGGATAGAAATGATAAAGATCAGTGAGGCAAAGCAGTATGACGGACAGGTCGTGGAGCTGGGCGGATTCGTGACCCAGATCAGGGACCTCAAAAAGATGCAGTTCGTTATCATGGAAGACATCACGGGAGCCATCCAGCTTTCCGTTTCCAAGAACGAGGAGAGCGCTCTTCTCAACCAGACCATCGCTTCCCTTACCCCCCAGAGTTCCGTGAGGGTCACCGGCAGGGTGCACGTGGACGATTTCGTGAAGCTGGGCGGAGTGGAGATCTGGCCCGAGACCATCAAGGTGGAGAGCCTTTCGGAGAGCCCCCTTCCCATAGACCTTTCCGAGCACATCGAATCCAACCGTGACCTGAGGCTCGACTGGAGATTTTTGGACCTCAGAAGAAAGGATCACCAGCTCATCTTCAAGGTGGAGACCTGCATAGAGATGGCCATGAGGGAATTCTGGGTCGACAACGATTTCATCGAGATCCATACCCCGAAGATCGTGGGAACCCCTTCCGAGGGCGGAGCCGAGCTGTTTGAGCTGGACTTTTTCGGACAGAGCGCCTATCTTGCCCAGTCCCCCCAGTTCTACAAGCAGATGGCCATAGCCGCCGGCTTCGAGAAGGTATTCGAGATCGGTCCCGCCTTCCGCGCCGAGAACTCCAACACCACCCGCCACGCAGCGGAATTCATCTCCATCGACTGCGAGATGGCATGGATCGACAGCCACGAGGACGTCATGGCACTGCAGGAAAAGCTTCTGAACTACGCCATCGGCAAGGTGAAGGAAAAGTACGGTGACGAGATCCTCGAGGTCTTCGGCAAGGAGATAAAGGTGCCGACGGTGCCCTTCCCGAGAGTCACCATGCAGGAAGCGAAGAAGATCGTGGCGGATTACGGCCACGTGGTTCCCCCCGAGACGAAGGGAGATCTGGATCCCGAGGCGGAAAGGCTCCTGGGCCGCTACGCCATGGAGAAGTTCGGCCACGAATTCATTTTCGTGACCGAGTATCCCTCCGCCGTAAGACCCTTCTATCAGATGAGGGTCGAAGGGGACGATTCAAAGACCAAGAGCTACGACCTTATCTGGGACGGGATCGAAGTCACCACCGGTGCCCAGAGAGAGCACCGCTATGACGTCCTGCTCAAACAGGCCAGGGAAAAGAACGTAACCCTCGAGATCCTCGAGGATTACCTCAACTGCTTCCGTTTCGGAACTCCTCCCCACGGCGGATTCGGATTCGGCGCCGCCAGGATGATGATGAACCTTCTGGGCATCGGAAACATCAGAGAAGTCAGCTTCATCCACCGCGGAGTGGACAGGCTCATGCCGTAAACTTCAGGGACTGCTAACGCAGCCCCTTTTTCGTGCCCAGGTCCCGGTAAATTTACTTATTTTTATCCCAAAAGTATAAAAATGTATAGTATAATGGTAAAAAAGGGAGGATCAGGAGGAAATATAAATGACTATCGAGAAATTCACCTATGACGAACTGGAACAGATCGGTAACTATTCAGGCATGGGAAGACCTGCCAGATTCAATACACCCATCACGCCCAGAGAAAACATGCTCAGACTCTATCAGGGAAAGACCCCCATGTGGATACCTTCTCCTTCGGAGATGGCTACCCTGAAGATAGACTGTGACCCCGAGAACATCGCCAGGAGCCCCGGAGACGGACCCAGGATCGACGGTTACGGTGTGGAGTGGATCTTCGTGGATTCGGCGGGAGGCGCCATGGTACGTCCCGGCAACCCCAAGGTAAAGGACATCAACGAATGGGAAAAGTACGTTACCGTGCCCGATCCCGAGACCTGGGACTGGGAAGGATGCTATGAGAGACAGAAGAGCCGTATCTCGGATCCCACTCTGATGACCGGCATCACCTTCGGAAGCTGCCTGTTCGAGAGGCTCATTGCCGTCATGGACTTTGAAAATGCGGCCATGGCACTCTTCGACGAGGATCAGCATGAGGGAGTCCACCGTTTCTTCAGGGCCATCACGGACTACAGGAAGAAGTACTACGCCCTGTGCAAGAAGTGGTTCAACCCCGACACCGTCAACTTCAACGACGATTGGGGCACCCAGAAGGCCGAGACCTTCAGCATGGATATCGCCAGAGAGATGCTGGTGCCCTACGTCAAGGACGCCGTAAGCTATGCCCGTTCCCTCGGCATGTACGTGGATCTGCACTGCTGTGGATTCGTTGAGCACTTCGTGCCCTTCTTCATCGAGGAAGGCTTCAGCAGCTGGGGCGGACAGCCCATCAACGATAAGCCCAAGCTCAAGAAGATGTATCCGGGAGATTTCATCTTCACCCACTCAGTGGACGTGCCCGCTGACGCCACCGACGAAGAGGTGGAGGCGCTGGTGCTTAAGTTCATGGACGAATTCGGCTATGACAACCGCGGATACTACGGAGGCAGGGACGAGCGCTTCCGCAAGAAGCTCTACGAGGTTTCCCGCCAGAACTACGACAGGCTCGTGGCGGAAGGAAAAGCTATCCTGTAAAACGCACAGAATAAAAAAAGATGAGGAGAGGCGCGAGCCTCTCCTCAGTTTATGTCTATTACCGAAAAATCCCCGAAGCGCAGGATCTCTCCCGCCTCGTATTCCAGGGGAGTAATAAATATCGGCCCGTCGGCGGTGAAGGTGTGGTACTCTCCGTTCTCGCCGCAGATATCGATGCCCCGCTCTTCCATCACGGCCACAGTTTCAGGACTTATGGCTTTTCCCAGCAGCTCCTCCGGGAGCAGGGTATTGTTGATGGTCTTGATGATGCAGGTGTAACCTGCGTCCATGACCTCGGAAACGTTCTTCTTTCTGTCGGCATGCCACAGGGGGAACACGGCGGGGAGTCCGACACTGCGGCATCTTTCCTCGGACCATTCCCTGTTTCCCTGGATGTCTATGTCGCCGAATACGATGGCCTCCGCCCCCATATCCCCGGCTTTTCTGAAGCCCTCCTCTATGGCCAGATGGTAGTCATCTCCCACGGAGGGGCATTCTATCACCGGCAGCCCCAGACACTTTTCGTACTTTCTGAGAAGGTCCGTGCTTATGCCGTGAAAGAAGGAGCGGCCCTGGGCGCGGTTTATGACGATTATCAGCGCGACGCATTCGTTCCCTTCGGATATCATCTTATGCAGCGCCAGGGTGGAATCCTTGCCGCAGCTGTAGGACATGGCAAATCTCATAAAGTCTCCTCCTTCTCCAGTATGGTGTTTCCGTCGGTGGCAAAGACGTATTTCTTCCTGCAGAAGCTGCATACCGTCTCGACGGGTTCTCCCGCCTGCGCCAGGGAGCGTATCTCGTCCTCTCCCAGGCTCATCAGGGCCGTGTAGTAGCGCTCCCTGGAGCAGTTGCAGCGGTATTCTATGTCATGGCGGTCCAGGGGATCGTAGGGGATGTCCCTGAGGATGCGGTCGAACACGGCGGTGTCGTCCATGCCGGAAAACACCATGTCGGTGACGGAGGGAAGATCCGTGAGATTCTTTTCAATCAGGTCTATGATCCCTTCGTCGTAGAAGGGCAGCAGCTGCAGCATGAAGCCCGCTGATACAGACACGCTCATGTCGGGCTCGATCCTGACTCCCAGGGCGCATACCGTGGGGGTCTGTTCGCTCCTGGCATAGTATGAGGTCACGTCCTCCGCTATCTCCCCGCTTACGAGCTCGCACACGGCGGTATAGGGCTCCTTGAGCCCCAGGTCCTTCATGACGATGAGGCTTCCGCTTCCCACGGCTCCTCCCACGTCGATCTTGCCGTCCGCCCGGTTCGGCAGCTCCACCATGGGTTCGTCCATGCAGGCGCGTACGTTCCCCCAGCTGTCGGATACGGCGGTGACGTTCCCCGCGGGGCCGTCGCCCCTGACCTGCAGCGTCAGCTTTTCCTCATAGGTCTTACCCATGCTTCCCATGATGGAGGCCGCGGTAAGGGCCCTGCCCATCACCGCCACTGATGTATCGCTCATGGGTTCCAGGGAGCTTCGATATCGCATTATCGAAGTGGTGTTGGCGAAGATGAGCCTCGCCGAGCCGTCCCGGGTCACGCAGCTGGATATATATGAAACATCAGACATTATCCTATCTCCGATCTGTTCGTTTGTCTGTATATTATACCATGAGCGAATTCCCGGAGGAATAATGAGAATCCCATTAAGTGATTTGACACGGATGCCGCGGTGGATTAAAATCATGGGGAAGAACCATTCCGGAGGAAAATATGGGCAAAAGCGTAAGACGCGTGGTAAGAGTACTCATACTGCTGGCCGTGGTGGCGCTGGTGTGCTTCTATCTTGGCACCCGCTACGAGGGGCCCATCAGGATAGGACCCGCCAGCATAACTTCCGAGACCGTCATGGCGGTATTCGACGATACGAAGATCCTCGTCACGGAAACTTATAATTACACCGCCATGGGCAGCTTCACCAATTCCCTGATGTTCAGGGACTGGACCATCCCCCTGACCGGCAAGAGCTTCATCGTGTCCTACAGCGGCACCATTCAGGCCGGCATAGACCTGGGCAAGGTCAAGGTGACCACCGACGGCTACACCATATACATCAAGCTTCCCGCTTCGAAGATCATCTCCCACGAGATAGACGAGGGCAGCGTACAGGTGCTGGACGAGAAGACGAACCTTTTCAATCCCATCAAAGTGGAGGACGTGACCGGATTCGAATCCGAGCAGAAGGAGCTTAACGAGAAGAGGGCTCTGGAGGACGGCCTTCTTGAGCGCGCCGACGAATCTGCTCAGAAAGCGGTGCTGGAACTGCTCTCGAAGATAGAAGGCATCAAGAATTATGATATAATATTTCAGTGATTCCCGCTGAACCGGAGGACAACTTGAAGTACGTAAACAAGTTCATAAGAAAATATCCGAAATTTCACATAGACAACCTGATGCTTCACATCAGCCTTCTCACCCTGGTGGTGTACGTGGTGCATTATGTGTTCCGTGCCCCCCTCATAGGCTACCTGGTGCTGGACCGCTCCGCGGTGCTGGCAGGGCAGATCTGGCGTCTGGTGAGCTTTGTGCTCGTGCCCGCGGACTCCAGGCTCCTGTATTTCATCATCAGCATATATTTCTATTATTACCTGGGCAATACCCTGGAGCATACCTGGGGCAGCCAGCTGTTCACCATCTATTACCTGATCTGCATGCTGGGATCCATCCTGGCCTGCATGCTGTCCGGTACGGTGTTCACCGGAGTATACATCAACCTGTCGATCTTCCTGGCTTTCGCCTACCTTTATCCGGACCAGGAGATACTATTGTTCTTCGTGCTTCCGGTGAAGGTGAAGTATCTGGCGTATCTGGATCTCGCCCTGATGGCAGTCAGCTTCATAATGGGAGGCCTTGCCACCAAGCTGATGATCATTTCGTCCTTCTCGGGCCTGCTGGTCTTCTTCGGAAAGGACCTGATGCTGGATCTGAAGCTTGCCTTCAGAAGAATGAAGAACAGGATGAAATAACAAACGAGCACAGAACGGCCCCGGGCCGTTCCTTTTTTATTGCGCCCCCGTTTGTGATAAAATAATCCTATGTACTACAGAAGTTTCAACGACGAGATGAGGGAGCGTTTCGGAACAAAGGTCTACAAGCTGTCACTGGACGGGGGCTTTTCCTGTCCGAACAGGGACGGCACCGCCGGCACCCGGGGATGCATCTTCTGCAGGGAGGGCAGCGGAGACTTCTCCGAACCCCTCTGCGGCGACATATCCGCTCAGATAGAGCGGGCCCGTTCCCGGGTGGAGAAGAAGAACCCCGGCGGCAGGTACATGGCCTACTTTCAGAGCTACACCAATACCTACGCTTCCCCCGAAAGGCTCAGGGAACTCTACCTTCCGGTGGTGATGCGGGATGATATCGCCGCGCTGTCCATAGCCACCCGGCCCGACTGTCTCGGGGAGGACGTGCTTGGGGTACTGGAGGAGCTGGCCGCAATTAAACCGCTAATGGTGGAGATGGGCCTTCAGACCGTACATGAAAAAAGCGCACAGTACATAAGGAGGGGCTATCCCCTTAAAACTTACGACGATGCCGTAGCTGCTCTTTCCTCCAGGGGAGTGGAGACCGTGGCCCACATGATCATAGGCCTGCCGGGGGAGAGCCATGAAATGATCACCGCCACCGCGCTGCACATAGCCCGCAGCGGCGCCGACGGCATCAAGTTCCATATGCTCCATGTGCTCTCGGGCACCGATCTGGCGTCTGAGTACGAACAGGGAAGGATATCCCTGATGGAGCTGGACGAATACATCGACGTGCTGGAGGAGTGCATAAGGCACATAAGAAGGGACATGACGGTGCACCGGCTGACCGGGGACGGCAACAAACAATATCTTCTCGCCCCCATGTGGAGCTCCGACAAGAAGAGGGTCCTCAATACGATAATGAAACGCTTCCGGGACGACGGTCTCGTTCAGGGAGAAAAATACACACCGACGGAGGAATAAAAATGCCTGATACAAAATACCGCGATTACGCAGTGGAAAAGACGATGGAGCTTCTGGCCATCGATTCGCCCGTGGGATATACATCAGAGGCGGCGCAGTGGGTGAAGAAGGAGTTCGAGGCGCTGGGCTTCAGCGCCCGCATCACCGGCAAAGGCGGCGTCCTGGCGGATCTGGGTGGCAAAAATGACGAAGACGGCCTCCTGCTGCAGGCCCATACCGATACACTGGGCGGCATGGTGGCCCAGATCAAATCGAACGGAAGGATCCGCATAACCTCTCTGGGAGGGATGAACGCCAACAACGGCGAAGCGGAAAACGTAAGGATCTATACCAGGGACGGCAGGGTATACGAAGGGACTCTGCAGCTGGTCGACGCGTCGATCCACGTGAACTCCGACTACTCGGACAAAAAGAGGGACTTCGATTCCACGGAGATAGTGCTGGATGAGGACGTGCGCAGCGCCCAGGACGTAAGGGATCTGGGTATCGAAAACGGCGACATCGTGGCCTTCGATCCCAGAAGCAGGCTCACCCCGTCGGGATACATAAAGAGCCGTTTTCTGGACGACAAGCTCTCCGTGGGCATAATCCTGGGCCTGGCCGCCTACATGAAGGATACGAAAGCAGTTCCCCAGAGGCACGTCTATGCCCACATCACCGTATACGAGGAGGTGGGCCACGGCGGCAGCTCCTCGGTGCCGCCTGGAGTCACGGAATCCGTCTGCGTGGACATGGGATGCGTGGGCGAGGGCCTTGAGTGCACGGAGCGCATGGTATCCATCTGCGCGAAGGATTCCAGAGGACCCTACAGCTACAGCGTGGTGGGCTCTCTCATAGAAGCCGCGAAAAAGGAGGGGGCGGATTACGCCGTGGACGTCTATCCCCATTACGGCAGCGACGTGGAAGCCACCCTTTGTGCCGGAAGCGATATCCGCCACGGCCTCATCGGCGCGGGAGTATATGCGTCCCACGGCTATGAAAGGAGCCACATCGACGGAGTATACAATTCACTGAAGGTACTGAAGGGATATCTTAATATCTGATGAAAAATGACTTGAAGGTCTGTCCCGCGAAGGGCAGATGCGGAGGATGCCGCTACCAGGGCATATCATACCGGGATCAGCTGAGTATCAAGATGATGAATCTTATCGGCCTGCTGGGCCGCTACGGCCACGTGGACGAGATAGAGGGGATGGACGATCCCCTCTACTACCGCTGCAAGGTGAATTCCGCCATAGGGATCAGAAACGGCAGGATCATCAGCGGCCAGTACGCTCCTTCGACCCACCGGATAATCACCGTGCCCGAATGCATGCTGGAGGACCGCTCCGCCGCAGAAGTGATAAACACGGTCAAGAGCCTGATGAAAAAGCATCATCTGAGGGCCTTCGAGGACGATAAGATGACGGGCTTTCTGAGACACGTACAGATCAGGGTGGGCCGCTACAGCGGACAGCTGCTGGTGACCCTGGTCACCGCCAGGGAGGAGTTTCCTAACGCGGAGGCTTTCGTATCGGACCTGACGAAGGCCCATCCGGCGATAAGAAGCGTGGTCCAGAGCGTGAACTCCGACTTCACCAGTGTGGTGCTGGGACGCACCTCCAGGGTGCTCTTCGGGGACGGTTACATTGAGGACAGTCTGTGCGGGATGAACTTCCGCATATCCTCGGGAAGCTTTTACCAGGTCAATCCCGTTATGGCTTCCAGGCTGTATGAGGACGCGATCGGCTTTCTGAAGCTTAAGAAGACCGATCGCCTTATTGATGCCTACTGCGGCACCGGGACCATAGGGATCATCGCGTCGAAGAACGCGGGATCAGTCATCGGAGTGGAACAGAACGCAGCGGCGGTAAAGGACGCGGCGGTCAATGCATCCGCAAACGGCAGGGAGAACATAACTTTCGTGAAGGCGGACGCCTCGGAGTATATGAGCAGGCTGGCAAAACAGGGGGAACATATCGACTGCGTGATAATGGATCCTCCCCGCAGCGGCAGTACGGTGAAATTCATGAAGAGCATGAAGGAGCTCTCACCGTCCCGCGTCGCATATATCTCATGCGACCCCTCCAGCCTGTCAAGGGATCTCGGATGGCTCACCCGCAACGGCTACAGGGTAAAAAGGATCCGGCCCTATGACATGTTCCCATTCACTGAACATGTCGAGACGGTTTGCCTTTTGTCCCAACGCAAACCTGACACGACAATTGAAGTGGATCTGGATATCTCAGAGCTTGAAGTATCCAGTGCGGAAACCAAGGCAACCTATGAAGAAATCAAGTCCTACGTGTTGGAAAAATACGGGCTGAAGGTGTCGAACCTTTATATCGCCCAGGTCAAAAGAGAATGCGGAATTGTAGAGCG
>JAGACT010000118.1 GCA_017613995.1 Eubacteriaceae bacterium | reverse complement strand
GGAATTCCTCCCGCATTTGTTCCTCGCTTCCGTTATAGAAGTATCTGCTTTCGGATGCCATGAAAGCGGCTCCCGCAGCGGATGCCGCCAGGATGACGGCTGACAGTATGCACAGCGTGAATAAAAGTGTCTTTCCCGGTCCCGTCCGGCAGAATCGTCTCATCGTTCTCTCTCCTTTTCGCATTTGTATCCATGTCCGAAAACGACCTTGATGTAGCGGGGCTCCGCTGGGTCGATCTCGATCTTTTCCCTCAGGTGGCGTATGTGCACTGCCACCGTGTTGTCGCCGTTCAGGGGCTCTTCCTTCCAGACGCTCCGGTAGATCTCCTTAGGCGGGAAGACCCGTCCCGGAGAAGCCATCAGAAGCCTGAGGATATCGAATTCCTTCGGGGTTAGGGATATCTCCTCCCCGTCGACCGTGACCTTCTTTCCCATGTCGTCAAGCTCGATGCCTCCTGCCACGTATGTCTGCTGGGTGCTCGTCCCGGCTCCTAGCTTCAGATATCTTCTGAGCTGGGAACGGACCCTGGCGGTGACCTCCAGGGGATTGAAGGGCTTCGTGATGTAGTCGTCCGCTCCCACGTTCAGCCCCAGGATCTTGTCGGTGTCATCGCTTTTGGCGGTAAGAAGTATCACGGGTACGTTGGAATGCTGCCTGATGGCAGACATGGCGGTGATGCCGTCCATCTCGGGCATCATGATATCCATCAGCACCAGGTGGATCTCGTTTTCCGAAATGACCCTCAGGGCCTCCCTGCCGTTGCCTGCTTCGAACAGCCTGAAGTCCGGATCCGACAGATATATCTTCAGTGCGTCAACTATGTCCTTTTCGTCATCGCAAATAAGTATGTTAGGCATTTCTTTTCCTCCCTGCGCCCTTATTGTAAAACACCGGCTGATTAAGAAAAAAGGGGAGGAGCTCTTAAGATTTGATGAAGTTTTCGGCATCAGGAAAAAAATGGTAAAATATATAAAAAGAAACCAAGGAGAGATGCCATGGCACTTCTTGCCGTAAACTTCATGTCGTCGGTGCTCAGGCGGCCCGTGACCGCCAACGTGGTGCTGCCCACCGACAGAAATCCGTCCGACGCTCCCCTGAGGATGCTGGTGCTCCTGCACGGGGCTCTCGGAAACTGTAACGACTGGGTAACCAATACCCGCATCCAGTCCCTGGCGGAGGAAAAGAACATCTGCGTCATAATGCCCTCCGGGGAGAATTCCTTCTACCTGGACAACCCGCTGTCCTCCAACTATTTCGGCACCTATGTGGGGGAGGAGCTTCCGGTTCTTATGAGGAGGATGTTCAATCTGTCATCCCGCAGGGAGGACTGCTTCATCTCGGGGCTTTCCATGGGAGGCTTCGGGGCCCTGAGGCTGGGTCTGAAGTACTCCGACACCTTCGGCGCCGCGGCGCCCCTGTCGGGAGCGTACGTGCTGCATGAGCCCGACCCGGCAAACGAGGACGAGGAGGTCGGTAAGATGGGATTCGAGACCAGCTGCTTCGGCTCCATGAGACAGGGCTGGGAGTCCCCGGAAAACAATCCCCTGAACCTGGCCAGGGCCCTGAAGGAAAGGGAGAGGGCGGGCGAAGCCGTCAACATCCCCCGGATCTACATGGCCTGCGGCACAGAGGACCCGCTGTATTCCGCCAACTGCTCCGTGCGGGACGAACTCCTCTGTATGGGATACGAACTCAGCTGGGAACAGGGACCCGGCAGGCACGAGTGGGATTTCTGGGACCGCTTTATCGAAAGAGTCCTGGACTGGCTATAGGATCACGGTGCTTTCAAAGGAGATTGAAAAATGAAAAAAGCGATAGGTCTGCTGCTGGCGGGACTTTTCCTGAGTGCCCTTCTGGGCGGCTGCGCGTCCTCCCCCGGGGAGGAGAAAAAAGAGGAGGCCGGGGATGAACCCCAGGTGTATCCCCTTCCCGTGAACGTCATGGGGCGTTACGAGGAATCCGAGCAGGATATGCTGCCCCGCTTCCGCTACAGCCTCGCGGAGGTCCACGAGGTGGACGGAAGGCAGGGAATAGCCTGGTACGACGGCATGTACTACGTCAGCGGGAGCACGACTCTTTCCGTCTACGATGCCGGCTGGAACTGCGTTAAGGTGAATTCCTCACCCTTCGATGGGATGGAGACCACCGCAAACCACATCGGCGACATAGATGTCTGGGACGGGGAGATCTACGCCGGGGTGGAGTACTTCATGGACGGAGCGGCCAGAGACCTGCAGATCGCGGTCTATGACGCCGAGACACTCCAGGTGAAGCGCACCTTCCCCGTGAGCGAGGAGAGCGGCCAGACGGAGGTGTCCGGAATAACAGTGGATCCCGACAGCTCATCCGTGTGGATGTGCTGCTGGGAGGACGGGGAGAGCGGAAGATATCTTTACCGATATTCGCTTGGGGACGGAAGCTATCTCGGCAAATATCACCTCCAGGCCCCGCCCCAGTGGATACAGGGCATAGTCTACTACGACGGATGGATCTACATCACCTCCGACGACGGCACCGCCGATCTGGGGGAGGCGGACCACATCTACCGCTGCAGGGTGGATCTTGAGAGCACTTCCTTCAGCGTGATGCTGGAGCGCACCCTGGACGACGTGACCCTCCAGGGAGAGATCGAGGGCATCAGCGTGGACAGAGGCGCCGGCAGGATGCTCATCAGCTACAACCGCGGCTCCAGGATCGTGCTGGGAATGGTAAGGGGACTGTACGAGGGATACGAAGGAGAGATCCATGAGGTATTCGTATACGACATGTACCCCGGAAACTGACGGAGGAATCATCATGCAGGGAAAATACATCAGCACGGAAGGCATACAGACCCTAGGCAGAGTCGAAGGCACCGACGGATGGTTCTGGGGCACCGACTGCACCTACGGGGACCTCTACGAAGCACAGCAGCTTTACGAACAGTCCCATCCCGTCAGGGGCACCAGGCTCATACTGGTGTCGTATCCGGACGGAAAGGTATACGAGCCCATATCCCGCCGGGACGGCCTGTATTTCGGCGTGCCGGTATACTGGGAGGGCGCGCTGCATCTTCTGGCGGCGGACTTCTCCGCAAAAAAGATCCTGCTTTTCCGCTGGGAAGGCGGCGGGGGCAGCCTCACTGAGGAGGCGTCCCTGGAGCTGTCCGCCGTGAAGGACTGCTATAATCTGAGGCTCATCACATATCCCCTGAGCATCATAAGGCAGGGGGGAGAGAACCTGTTCACGATCGCCTGGCCCAGAAGGGCCCAGTTCTGCATAGACCCCGAGGAATCCATCGATCACAGGGAGGAGGGCGAACTGATCTTTTCAAAGTGGTACGAGGACCCGGATTACCGGGAGGAGACCGTGATAAGAGCCTATCCCTCCGGGGAGATAAGAAAGCGCATCCCGGGAAGCTGCTACCGTATGGACGACGGCACAAGCTGGATAGTGAACTGAGGGAGGAAGCACGATGCACATAGGATGCCATCTTTCCAGCTCGAAGGGATATCTGGCCATGGGGCAGGAAGCCCTCAGGATCGGGGCGGATACCTTCAGCTTCTTTACGAGAAATCCCAGGGGAGGAAGCGCGAAGGCCGCGGACATTCCCGACATGCTCTCCTTAAGGGAGCTTCTTGAAAAGGAGGGCTTCGCCCCCCTGGTTGCCCACGCCCCCTATACCTACAATCTGTGTTCGGACAGGGAGTCCAACCGCCAGTTCGCCGAAAGGTCCATGCGGGAGGATCTCGAGAGACTG
>JAGACT010000117.1 GCA_017613995.1 Eubacteriaceae bacterium | reverse complement strand
GCGCCCTTGTCACGGCGCTGATAACCCGAAGCTACATATGCTGCATGATCGCGTCCTTTTCGGGGGCACTGCTCTTCTTCTACTTTTTCAGTCAGGCACCTCCCGGTACGAACCTTATCAGGTCGGGATACGCCGTCACCTTTACGATAATCCTGATCGCCTCCCTCATCGGAGGAAGGATCGCCCTGAGGCTGGCGGGACAGGCACAGCAGTCCGCCAGCGCCGCATTCCGTACCAGGATACTGTTCGACACCAACAGGCTGCTGCTGACGGCTGAGGACTACCCGAGCATCATGGCGGTCATGGCGACCCAGATCTCGAAGCTGCTGGACCGGGAAGTGAAGATCTTTCCGGTGGAGAACGGCGTGCCGGGGGAACCCAGGATACTGCCCGCCCAGGAATACGCGCAGCCCGAACTGAGCGAGGACCCGGAAAAGACGTCCCGCATAGCCGGCTGGGTGATCGAAAACAACATGAGGGCCGGTGCCGGAACGGATTTCTTCCGGGAATCCCCATACGAGTTCCTTTCCGTTACCACCGGGGAAGTCTGCTACGGGGTGGTCTGCGTATATACGGGAACAGTTTCCATCGACCCCTTCGAGCACTCGGTGCTCCTGTCCATCATGGGCGAATGCGCCCTGGCCATAGAGAACCGCTACAACCAGGAGGAAAAGGAGAGGGCCGCCCGCAAGGCGGAGAACGAACAGGAAAGGGCAAATATCCTCAGGAGCATCTCCCACGACATCCGCACGCCCCTTACCTCCATTTCCGGCAACGCCGCCAACCTGATGAGCGACGACGGGCATCTGGACGAGGAAACGAAGCGCCAGATGTACGCGGACATCTACGACGACGCGGCATGGCTGACGGGACTGGTGGAGAACCTGCTTTCCGTTACCCGTCTGGACAACAGCGCCATAAAGCTGAACCAGACCGCGGAACTGGTGGAGGACGTCATCCGGGAAGCCCTGAAGCACTGTTCCAGGGATCTTGGGAAACATCAGCTTCAGATAGATGTTCCGGACGATCCCATCATCGCCATGATGGATACCCACCTGATCTCCCAGGTCATAACGAACCTGGTGAACAACGCCGTCAAGTATACGCCCGAGGGCTCGGTCATCCGCGTCAGCGTCACCAGCGACGATTCCTTCGCGTATATCAGCGTGGCTGACAACGGCGAAGGCATAGCGGATGTGGACAAGGAAAAGGTCTTCGAGATGTTCTACAGCGGCGACAACAAACCGATGATGGACTCAAGCCGCAGCCTCGGACTGGGACTTGCCCTGTGCAGGACCATAGTTAAAGCCCACGGCGGTGATATAATACTGAAAGACAATGAACCGGCGGGAAGCGTGTTTACCTTCAGCCTTCCCACCTTCGAGGAGAAGATTCATGAATAACCCTACAATCCTGATCGTGGAAGACGATTCTTCCGTCAGAAACCTCATTGCAACGACGCTGCGTTCCCATGAGTACGAATACATCACCGTACAGAACGGGGCCGATGCTCTCGCCGCCGCCTCCGCGGAAGGATGCGACATCATGCTGCTGGACCTGGGACTGCCCGACATGGACGGACTGGAAGTGATAGAACGTGTCAGGAGCTGGTCGAAGATGCCCATAATAGTCATCAGCGCCAGGAACGCGGACAGCGCAAAAGTCACCGCCCTGGATTCCGGCGCCGACGATTTTCTTACGAAGCCCTTCTCCGTGGAGGAACTGCTGGCCCGCATCAGGGTCACCCAGCGCCGTCTGGAGGAGAGCTCCGATCAGATCACCGGATCCGTTTACGAGAACGGAGATCTTAAGATAGACTACGCGGCGGGCTGCGCGTATATAGGCGGAGAGGAACTGCATCTGACCCCCACCGAATACAGGATACTGTGCCTGCTGGCAAAAAACGCGGGAAGAGTACTGACGCACACATATCTTACCCAGCAGATATGGGGAAGCAGCTGGGACAACGATATCGCCTCCCTGAGGGTCCACCTGGCGACCCTGAGGAAGAAGATAGAAAAGGATACCAGATCCCCCCAGTACATACAGACCCACGTGGGCGTGGGCTACCGCATGCTCAAGCATGACTGATCCGTTGAAGGAAAAGACTCCCCTTCCGGATATACTTTTCGTATAAGGATATTTTGGAGGACTTTATGGACAGCGAACTGCATGATCACACGTGTTCCTTCACGGGGCACCGTCCCTCGAAGCTTCCCTGGGGAGACGACGAGAGGGACCCGAGGGCACTGGAGCTGAAGGAGAAGCTCAGAGGCTACATACGCCTTCTGGCCGAGCAGAAAGGCGTCAGGCGCTTTATCAGCGGAATGGCTCCGGGCATCGACATGTACGCCGCGGAAGCGGTCATCGAACTGAAAAAGGAGATCGGAGGACTCATCCTGGAATGTGCCGTTCCGGATGGGGATTTCACAGGGGCGCTCTCGCCCTCGGAAAAGATCCGTTACTGCAGGATCATTTCGGGATGCGACAGTGTCCTGTTTGTATGTGACCCGCCCCGGCCGGACAGCGACCTGGAGAGGGACAGATACCTGGCTGACAGCGCCAGGTACATCCTGGCGGTATATTCCGGGGCCGAGGGAGGCACCGCCTATACTGTGAACTACGCTAAGAAGCGCGGATGCAGCATCATCGTGATAGATCCCACCAACATGAAAGTATACGCCGCAGGGGGAAAGCAGGATGTATGACAGTTATGACCTTTTCCGGCTGCCCCTAGCCTCGGTGATGGCGTCGGGGAAAGGATCCGGACCGGCTCTGCCGAAGGATCTGCCTGACGGCATTTCAGCCGAAGACCGGGATGCCCTGATCCTCTTTGCCCTGAGCATGTGCGCGGCGGACGACGCCGAATACGGGCGTATCGCAGAGGAGCACGGGCTCGCACTCTCCGAAGCGGGGACCTCTTTTTGTTCCTCTCCCGCGGGGGAGAGGACGGAGCTGTCCTATACATTCACGGGCAGTTTCTGGAAGGAGCTTTTCAGGGCATCAGACCATGAGGCTCTTCAGGAGGCATGCCGTCTGATCTCCGGGGCGGTTATGTCGTTTTATCCCCTGTGCGGGCTCGGGCCGGAGGAAGTGCTGAAGCGTTTCCACGGCTTTTATACGGAGATGATAAAAAAGAAGGAAGACTTCCTCAGCCGCAGCTACGGCGAAGCCGAGTTCACGGCCATGGACCTCGGACTGTGCGCCTGGGACGTGCTGGGAGACGAAGATATCGAACGGTATTCGTCCGAAGGATGGGAAACAGGGCGCATCCAGAACGATATCACTCAAAGGAAGCTCTCCCGCGAGCTGGAGGCCCTCGATGCCGCCATCGGAAAGCTTCCCGTGGGCGCGTTCGGGCCCGCGGACAGCCGCGACAGTCTCATCGCTGTGCTGCTGTTTGATTCCCTCAGGACGGCAAGATGCCCCGAATCGGACAAGGCACAGGCTTTTCTCGCTCTTTCCAGCTCCTGCGGCCTTCGGGAGATCACCGATACGGAAAACTGGTACAGCTTCAGGGACAACCGCACCCAGTTTGCGGCGGACAGTTTTCTTATGATCCACGACGTGCTGGATGAGGACCGTTTCTGGAAGAGCATGATACATACGGAAAGGGAGAAGGATATGCTCCTGCCCCTGTCCACGGAAGTACTCAGATGCGTCCACGGACTGATGTCGGCCTTCGAAGCCTATACTTTGTGTGAAGAACACTACATGCCCACGGGCTTTTCCGCGGGAGAATACATGGAGTCACTGGAGGACAGGCTCGAAAAGCGGCTCCTCGGCAGAGCTCAGGATAATTGATCAGCAAAAGGAGAACGATCCCATGGAAGAACTGAAAGATATCCTCCGCCGGTTCCGTGACGAACGGGACTGGGCGCAGTATCATACCCCGGAAAATCTTGCGAAGTCCGTTTCCATCGAAGCGGGAGAACTGCTGGAATGCTTTCAGTGGAGCGGAGAGTACGACGTGCATGCCGTCAGCGACGAACTTTCCGACGTACTCTGCTACGTGATCATGCTGGCGGATGCCATCGGGATCGATCTGAAGAAGGAATGCCTCAGGAAGATCTCGGAGAACGCACGAAAGTATCCCGCGGAGCAGGCCAGGGGCCGCTCCGATAAGTATGACAGACTGTGAGGAAGATATGGAAGAATTCAAAACGTTCGGCGAACTGAAATATACAAGACCCGATTTCGGGAACATCAGGAGGCAGCTCAAAAAGCTGGGCCGGCAGCTGAAGAACGCTGCGGACTATGAGAGCTTCCGCTCGGCCTTCGAGGGCATAGAGCAGCTCATCGTCGGTATGTATACCGACAACGAAATCGTATCCATCAGAAACACCTGCGACAAGACCGACGCTTTCTACGAGAACGAGCAGAAGGTCCTGACCAGAAAAGCGGCGGTGCTGGCGCTTTCACTTCTCCCGATCGGGAAGAACGCGCTGAAAAGCCCCTTCAGGGCCGACTTCGATGCGGAATACGGGGAGTTTCTTTCCAGGAAGCTCGAGAACATGCTGAAGCTGATGAGCATCCGCACCCTGGGCGACGAGGTGAAGGAAAACCGCCTTTCCCAGCAGTATTCGAAGGACGCCGCCCTCTGCAGCACCGTGTTCAGGGGAGAGCAGTGCAACTTCTACGGACTGCTCAAACACATGGAGTCCACCGACAGGCAGGAGCGCAGGGAAGCCTTCGAGGCCTGGGCCGGCCTGTATGAAAGCGTCTCTCCCAAACTGGATCGTACCTATGACGAACTGGTGGAGCTTAGGAAAAAGAAGGCTGCAAAGCTCGGATTCTCCGATTACATCGAGTACATCTACAGCCAGAGGAGCCGTTTCGATTACGGTCCCGCGGATGTCGAGCGTTTCCGCAACTGTGTCAGGGACATTATCGTTCCCGTATGCGCCGAGCTCTATGAAAAGCAGAGACAGCGACTCGGGGTCGACAGGCTGCATTACTATGACGAGGAACTCGTCTTCCCGGAAGGAAACGCCGTCCCCATAGGCACTAAGGACGAACTGGTGGAAAAGGCCAGGAGGATGTATACCGAGATGTCACAGGAGACGGGGGAGTACTTCGATTTCATGTGCGATCACGAGCTGTTCGATCTGGATACCAGGCCCGGAAAGCACATGGGCGGCTACTGCACGTTCCTGCCCCTGTACAGGGCTCCG
>JAGACT010000116.1 GCA_017613995.1 Eubacteriaceae bacterium | reverse complement strand
GGCAGGGACTGCGGCCTTGAGGAAAGGGCTCCCATGTGCGGAGTGCCCTTCCACGCCGTGGACAGCTACGTGGCCCGTCTGGTGGACAAGGGCTTCAAGGTGGCCATCTGCGAACAGATGGAGGATCCCCGTTTCGCGAAGGGGCTGGTGGAAAGGCAGATAACCCGCATAATCACCTCCGGCACCGTTACGGACATGGGTTCCCTGGCGGACGACAAAAACAATTACATAATGAGCGTCTACTACAACAAGGTGACCGCTGCGGTGGTATACTGCGACATCACCACCGGTGAGATAACCCTAAACGTCATCACCGGGGACGACGTGGAGGAACGTTTCTACAACGTCCTGAGTTCAGTAAAGCCCTCCGAGATACTGGTCAATCCCGTTCTGTACCAGTCCAACGACGTGAAGGGAAGGGGAGAGGCTCTGGCCGAAAGGCCCTTTACCCCCATGGCTTCCTCCTACTACAGCGCCGACAAGTGCGAGAGGCTCATACTGGAACAGTTCAGGGTATATTCCCTGGACGCACTGGGTCTTTCCGTCAACGACGAATCGGTGAAGGCCCTGGGAGTGCTGGTGGCATATCTCAGGGAGACCCAGCGCAACGAGCTGTCCCACATAGACCGGCTGAGGATCGCCTCCGACACTTCTTCCATGCACATAGACCCCGCCACGCGCCGCAACCTGGAGCTGACGGAGACCATGCGCAATTCCGCCAAGAAGGGCTCCCTTCTGTGGGTGCTGGACAAGACCGTCACCGCCGTGGGCGGCAGGACTCTGAGAAAGTGGATCAGCGAGCCCTTGGTGGAACTTTCCGCCATTCAGGAGAGGCTGGACGCGGTGGAGGTGCTCTACAGCGATCCCGTCCTTCTTGAGGACGTGATGTATTACCTCAGGCAGACCTCCGATATCCAGAGGCTCTGCTCCCGCCTCAGCTACAGGACCGTCAACGGAAAAGACCTGATCTCCCTTAAAAACACCCTGGAGAGGATGCCCATGATAAAGGATATCCTGACTTCCGCGCCCGTGAAGCTCATCAGGGAGATCCTGGATGACATAGACCCCCTGGACGATATCCGCGATCTGATATCCAGGGCCATCAACGAGGACTGCACCGTAAACATAAAGGACGGAAACACCTTCAAAGAGGGCTACAGCGAAAAGGCCGACGAGATACGCTCCTTCAGGACCAATTCCAGGGAGATACTGGCAAAGCTGGAGGCCGACGAGAAGGAAAAGAGCGGCATAAAGAACCTGAAGATCAAGTACAACAAGGTCTTCGGATACTATTTCGAGGTATCAAAGGGACAGCTGGACCTGGTGCCGGATCATTTCATCAGAAAACAGACCCTGGTGAACGCCGAAAGGTTCTATACCGAGGAGCTCAAGGACATCGAGACCAGGCTCATGAGCGCCCAGGAGGAGCTGGAAGAGATCGAGACGGCCCTGTTCGACGAGATAGTGGATCACATCCTAAAATACGTCGGAAGCCTTCAGAAGACCGCCGAGGCCGTGGGAAGGCTGGACTGCCTGTGCTCCTTTGCCTACGTCAGCGCCAACGGACGCTACGTGAGGCCCGAGACCAACACGGAAGGCATCATCGACGTCAGGGATTCCCGCCATCCCGTGGTGGAGCTTCTCAGCGAAACGAACCGCTTCATACCCAACGACATATATCTCGACTGCGGCATGAGCCGCATGAACATAATCACCGGCCCCAACATGGCCGGCAAATCGACGTACATAAGGCAGACTGCCCTCATAAGCATCATGTTCCAGATCGGCTGCTTCGTGCCCGCTTCCAAGGCGAACATGTGCGTGGTGGACAGGGTGTTCACCCGTGTGGGCGCCAGCGACGACCTATCCAGGGGTCAGAGCACCTTCATGGTGGAGATGAGCGAGGTCTCAAACATCCTCAAGCACGCCACCGGCGCGTCCCTGGTGATCCTCGACGAGGTGGGAAGGGGCACAAGCACCCTGGACGGACTTTCCATAGCCAGGGCCGTGGCAGAGCATCTGTGTGATAAGGATAAATGCGGGGCAAAGACCCTGTTCGCCACCCACTATCACGAACTGACCCAGCTGGCGGATACCATGGAGGGCGTCGTAAACCTGCACATAGACATAGCGGAAACGGACAGCGGAGTGGTGTTCCTGCACAGGATAAAGCCCGGAGCCGCGTCCCGCAGCTACGGCATCGAGGTGGCCCGCCTGGCGGGACTGCCCGAGGACGTTATAGAGCGAAGCGAACAGATCCTCTCGGAACTGGAAGCCGGCGAGGGCACAGCAAAGAAGAGCGCCTCCAGGAAGACGGCTTCGTCGAAGAAGGCGCCCTCCGCGGGGGATATGAGCCTTTTCAACTACGTCCAGAACAACGTGACGGAACAGATCAGGAACCTGCCCCTGGAATCCATGACCCCCATGGAGGTCTTTTCGTTCATCGCAAAGCTCAAGGAGGAGATAAAATAGATGGGAGTTATCAGACTTCTTCCCAAGGAGACCATAGACAAGATAGCCGCCGGTGAAGTGGTGGTCAACGCCGCCAGCGTGATCAAGGAGCTGGCGGAAAATTCCATCGACGCCGGGGCGAAGCATATCTACATCCTGACGAAAGCCGGAGGCAAAAAGCTGATCCGGGTCATCGACGACGGCTGCGGCATCCTCCGGGAGGATCTGCCCCTGGCATTCACCAGGAACGCCACCAGCAAGATCTACGACGACATAACCTCCATCAGCTCCCTGGGATTTCGGGGGGAAGCCCTCTCCAGCATCTCCTACGTTTCCACAGTGAACGTCATCACCCGAAACGCCGCGGAGGAGCTGGGCACCAGGGCGGAAGTGGTATCCAACGAGATCGTTTCCATGGAGGACATCTCCTGCACCGTGGGCACCACCATA
This sequence comes from Eubacteriaceae bacterium, assembly GCA_017613995.1. Lineage (GTDB taxonomy): Bacteria > Bacillota > Clostridia > Eubacteriales > Anaerofustaceae > RUG14186. The sequence goes on along the minus strand of JAGACT010000116.1, from coordinate 345 downwards.
GAGGTTACCGACCTTTTCTACAACTTCCCCGCGAGACTCAAGCACCTGGGCACGGACCAGTCCGAGAACCGCGCCATTACGGAGATCACCTCCCGCATAGCCCTGAGTCATCCGGAGATCAGCTTCACCCTGGCCTGCGACGAGAGAAACATCTTTTCCACCTCGGGAAACGGCAATACTCTCTCCGCCGTCAACAGCATCTTCGGACGACGCTTCTCGGAGGGCCTGATCCCGGTGGAATTCGAGAACAAGCCCCTTAAGGTGACGGGATTCATCTCGTCCCCGAACTTCATAGATCCGAAAAGCGCCGAGCACATCCTGATACTTAACGGCCGCTACATCCGT
>JAGACT010000115.1 GCA_017613995.1 Eubacteriaceae bacterium | reverse complement strand
CGTAAATATGCCCATGACTTCCTCCCTGCGCGGGAAGGCTTATGACGCCTCCCTCTGGGATTATACTATACGGCGGGCCGGATCAGGATAAAAAAATCGCTTTGAGGCTGTCTTCCCCCGAAGGGGCCGAGGACCATTTTTTCCTTGACTGAGATGGGTTTATGCCTTATCCTTTAATCGGGGAGAGCCGCTCTCACCCCGCCACGGGACAGCGCTCCCGCGGCAAAGATCACAGCTACAGGGAGAGATATATATGGATGAGAGACTGATAAGTCCCGGCGGGACGGATGCCCTCTGCGAAAACTTGGTCAATACCGCATATGAGGACCTCAGCGAGGAAAACGTCCGCATCTTCAGAGACCGCCTTCTGGATATGGCGGGATGCATCTTCGGGGGCGCGACGGTAAAAGAAAACGATTTTCTCGAGGAAAGATACCTGCAGTGGGGAGGAAAAGAGGAAGCGAGGGTATTCGCTTCGGGAGGAAAGAGGCTGCCGCTGCCGAACGCGGCCATGCTCAATGCCCTGAAGGCCCGTTCCAACGACTACGGCAGCATGCTGTTTAAGATACACGGAGCGGCCATGCCGTCCCACGTGGGAGAGACCCTGCTGCCCCTGAACCTGACCCTGGCGGATCATTTCGGGCCCAGCGGCAGGCAGTTCATAGCCAACAACGTGGCCAGCGAGGATCTGGCGGGAAGGCTCCTTTTCTCGCTGAAGGTCAGGATGCCCGCGGACATGCTGCTGATAACCAGCGCCGCTGCCGCCGTGGCGGGACGGTATTACGGACTTGACGCCGCCCAGATGAAGTCAGCCCTCAGCTACGCCGCCACCAACGCCACGGATCCCGCCGGCGCCTACTACAACTATTCCGAGGAGCTGTATCTCCATAACGGAGTCAGCGCCCAGACCGGAATAATGTGCGCCGAGTATGCCAGAGGCGGATGGAGAGGTTTCACTGATCCCTACTTCGGCAGGAGCGCTCTGCTTTCGAAGAACGCGGAGGACGGGGAATACCCGGAAAACTACGAGGCGATCTTCAGCGACCTCGGAAAGGTGTACTATACGGAATGCGCGATCAAGAAGTTCCCGGGCGGCATACCCATGACTTCCGTCGCCTTCGCGGGAAGGAAGCTCCATCAGATGATCCTGGACAGATACGGCAGCGTGGACCCCGAAAAGATCGCCTGCGTGCACTTCTTCGCGTCCCGCAGGATCTTCCACGGCTACTACTCCAATCCCTTCGTTCTGAGAAACCATCTGAACGCGCTGTTCGCCTACCACTTCGCGGCCGCCTCGTCTGTGATGTACGGGGTCGTGTCCGTGAAGACCGTGCAGACGGAGGCCATAATGGCGGACAAAGAGCTCGTCAGGCTCGCGGAGGAAGCCACCATGGATTTCTACGAGCCCGCGGGAGGCGCTCCCCTGGTCAAGGTCGTCGCGGAGATGAAGGACGGCACCACACTGGAAGCGGAGGAGAGTTTCATGATAATGGAGGACTATCCGTCGAGAGACGTCATTATCGCCAAGTTCATGGACCAGTTCAACGCCTACGGAAAGCTGCCTGCGTCCCATGCCGAAAAGATAATCGAGCTGGCGGGGCGCGTCGAGGAGATCGGGGACATGAGGGAATTCACAGAGCTTCTGTAGGTTCCTTAAGACGATCGAAAATCGAGTAGGGGGAATTTACTCCCCCTCTCACACCACCGTACGTGCCGTTCGGCATACGGCGGTTCAATTCAACCTAAGTGCATGTCTTTCAAGGTAGTAATCCAGCGGACTGACGAGCCCTCTTTTAATGAGTCTCTCCTTGGATATCGCTTTTTTGATCTGGGGCAATCTCGCCGTGTTCCAGTATCCTTTGCAGTATGACAGCGCGTGCGCCTGCCATTTCTTGATACCAAGCACTCTGAGTCCCCATTCTCTTTTGGACGGTACCTTCCACTGTTTCCAGATAATAACTCTCATCTGACTCATCAGGTGTGAGTCGATTTTCTTCATCGCTTCCTTCATGTCTGCCAGCGCATAGTAGTTAATCCAGCCTCTTATCACCTGAGCAAGCTTGGTCAGCCTGTAATCCAGACTTACGCTCCAGTTCCTCCGGCAAAGCTGTTTTATCCTGCGCTTGAGCCTTACAACCGAGTCTTCATGCGGCCTTGCACGCCACGTTCCTTTATTGTCCTTCCAGAAGCTGAACCCTAGGTATTTCAGCTTAGTTGGCGTTGTTATGTGCGTCTTCTCAGCATTGACCTTCAGTCCCAGCTTCCTTTCGATCCATTCCGTTACCGTGTGCATGACCCTCGTTGCTGCTGCCCTGCTCTTTACCGCGATAACGCAATCATCTGCGTATCGGGTGAACCTGAGCCCTCTGTTTTCGAGTTCTCTGTCCAGCTCGTTCAGCATTATGTTGCTTAGAAGCGGTGAGAGATTCCCGCCCTGCGGCGTTCCCTTCTCCGTAGACTCATATCTGTCTCTTATCATGACCCCCGCCTTGAGATATTTCCTTATCAGTGATTCGGTATCTCCATCGTGTATCACTCTGTTGACAAGACTCATGAGTCTGTCCTGGGGAACATTGTCAAAGAACTTTTCCAGGTCGATGTCCACTATCCAGCTGTATCCTTCATTGAAGTATTCCATCAGCTGTACGATGGCCTGCTCGCAGTTCCTGCCGGGTCTGAATCCGTAGCTGTATTCACTGAACAGCGGCTCAAACATCGGCGTGAGCACCTGCGCTATCGCCTGCTCTATGGTTCTATCTACCACAGTAGGGATTCCGAGATTTCTTACCCCGCCGTTCGGTTTTGGTATTTCTACCCTTTTGACCGGCTGCGGTCTGTACTTTCTCTCCCTTATCTGCTCTTTGATGCTCTGCCAGTTCTCTTCCATATATGATGAAAGTTCTTCCACACTGACCCCGTCTACCCCTCCCGCTCCGCGGTTAGCGTAGACTCTCTGCTGGGCCTGTGAAATGTTGGCGTCACTGAGTATCTTTTCAAGCAATTCCGACATGTCTCCGTCTCCTTCCTTTCCGCTCCCGTAAAGACCACCGTATGTTGTGTGCGTTGCCCTCATAATTACGTTTCAGGTCTGCACTGTCGGGCTCCTGTACGGGACATACATTACATTCGACGCATTGAATTGTTCAGCCCTTCCCTGCGATGATACAGGTACTACGACCTCTGCTGACTTCTCACAGTTCGTTGTTACTGCGGCTAATGAGACCGTCTGTGAGACCTCGCGGGATAAGTCCCGTGACTTTCCTCGTTTACCCATCCAATTTACACATCAGGGTTACGGTTGCCTTTTGGACTTTGCTGCCATGTGCCAGCTTATCCGCCTGATGCGCCTTATTATTGGCCGCTGTACCGTCAGCGGGTACAGCTACTTGTTAATTGGGCCACGATTTCGCTATCCCTTCCTCTCGCCCATGCGTCACCGCATAAACCTTGGGAATTGCTATCGGGTTCGTCGGCAACTACGCCCCTTGGGAATTTCACCCTAGCCACGGAACATGCCCGTCGTACACACAGGCCGCAGCATCGGTGCTGCGGCCTGTGTGCTTTTACTGTCTTCAGCCTGGAGGCTTTATTCCTTTTCCACGGAAACGGCAGTGCCGGTGGCGGTGACGCAGAGCATCATCTTGTCCGTTTTCGTCTCGCCCCCGCTGACCTTTGACTGATCCAGGGTGATGTAATCGAAATCGACTCCGGTCAGGGCTGTTCCGCCTGCGCAGAACGCGGCTTCCATGAGCTTCGCCAGGGCCGCGGCTCTCAGTTCCGCGACGGTGGCGGAGAACTGTTCGGGACTGCTGTAGACCAGGGATTTGACTTCCTGGGCCTCGTCGCCGGATACCACTCCGCAGTATTTTACGATCCTGTAACCTTCAAATCCGATGCCGTTCGTTACCAGCATGGTCTCCAGGGCCTTGGCCTTGCGCTCTTCCGTTGCCTCGAACTGTCTGTAAAGGGCCACCAGGGTCTCCACGTCGCCGTCGCTGACGTTGGACGTCAGGAAGTTCACCTTGATCCCGTGATCCCCGTGGTTGCAGTAGCGGGAGAACGCCTCGGCGTTCAGATCATATTTCTGTGCTATTTCTTTTACTTTCATAAGATACCTCCGTGAATGCTTGGACTGCGGCGTCCCGGGAGGATCTCGCGGCTCACACCGGGGGCGCGCGTCCGTAATGATTATAACTTAAACGGCGCAGTTATGTCCAGCGGATCGGGCCGCTTTATCAGCATATATCACGCAGGCCTCATCGGAGGCCCAGGACAAATACGGTCAGGGCGATCAGGGGCATGACGCACCAGGAAAAGTAGCGGCCCGCGATCTGTATGTCCGAGGGTTCCGCACCCTGCGCGTCCCTGATGAGAAAAGAGAGCCTCAGACGGAAGAGCTCCTCCGAAAAGATCACCGAAAGGGACGACAGGCAGCAGATGAGAGCCCCCGCGAGCCAGGCTCCCCACTCGCCCCTGTGGGTCAGAACAGGATCGTAAACGAGTCTGACTATCGTTTCCATATCGGGAGCGGTCCGCTCCCCGCCGGAAGTGACCGTGACCGGAAAGGCCCATGGAGCCTCTGCGGTCCCGGATGCGGGATCGGCCTCGGCGTAAAGGAAGCAGACATCTGAGGTTATTACGGCGCTGCCCCTGAAAAGGATATCGTCTGCGCAGGTGATCTCGATGCCCCGGGAGAGCTCCCCCCAGTCGGCATCCGCGGTTTCGGCAGCAGGATCCTCCCTGATTACATAAGGCCCGTATGTCCGGTCCCCCCATATAAATTCCACCGTGCTGCCGGATACACGAAAGCAGGCCCCGTCCCCGCCGATCCTGCCGGAATACGTCGTGATCCAGTTTTGCTCCTGCCGCACCAGCAATGCTCCCCGGTATCTCACTCCCTCCCGGCTCACCGCCCGGTGATAGGCCGCGGCAAAGGAGACCGTCATGATGACCATGACGATCAGTACGGTCTTCTGAAAGATGTTCAGCTGTCTTAACCTTTCCATGTTCCGCGCTCCTTCGTGTCGATTATACCATCATCGTCCCTCCCGCGTCCACACTTTCACTGACCAAATGCCCGCGGAGCATCCGATCCGGGACAATAGGTGCTATACTGTTTCCAAACGGACACAGAGGAACAGTATGATAAGGATAAGAAGCGCTTCTCCCGCGGACGCCCGCCGCCTGCTGGAGATATATTCATACTACGTGACGGATACGGCGGTCTCCTTCGAGTACGACGTTCCGTCGGAGAAGGAATTCGCCTCCCACATAGAGAACACCCTGCAAAGATACCCTTACCTGGTGCTGGAGGAGGACGGGGTGATCGCCGGCTACGCCTACGCGGGACCCTTCAAGGCCAGGGCAGCCTACGAGTTCAGCTGCGAGCTTTCGGTAT
>JAGACT010000114.1 GCA_017613995.1 Eubacteriaceae bacterium | reverse complement strand
CGGATCTTTCAATGATATTATACCGCATTTCATCAATTTGCCCAGCAAAGCTTTCTTCTGAATATGAAGCGTGCAGGAGGAACGCAGGGTCCGGATCGGTTCCTCTGACAGCAGGGAAGGTCCGCCGGTAAAGCGGACAAGCGCAGGTCTGCTTGATGCCTTGCTGTGTGCCGAAAAGCTTATAAATATGCACGAACAGTGTTGCTTCATGCTAACGGCACTGTTATAATCTAGTCAAGTTAATAAGGTAGATGGAGAGCGGAAGCGAGTGGAATTCTCCTCGAGTGGGTCACTGTGAAGCCATTTAAGATGGATAAGACAGATACGCAACATCTATTCTGTAAAACGTAGTGCTGCCGACACCAGTCTATGAGATTTTTTATAATATCATATACCAGCACGGTATATGTTTTTTATTTTCAGGGAGATTAGGGGAAGGCAGCGGAAAAATCATTTCGGAGGTAGCAATGAAGAAAAGCTATTCAAAGATCCTGTGCATGCTGATCGCCTCTCTCCTGGTAGTCGGCTTTGCTGCTTGCGGTTCATCCGGCGGCAACAGCGGCTCCAAATCGGGCGGCCACGTGGCGGAGCTCAGGATCGGCACCACCACTGCCAACGATACCTTCAACATCTTAAGCCAGGGCGGTATCTTCGGCAGGATCAACTACATCGGTTTCGTACACGGCAACTGGGTCTACATCGACGAGAACAGGCAGGTCCAGCCGTACTTCATGACGTCGTTCACTATATCGGATGACGGAAAGGTACTGGACTTCACGTTCCCGACGACTGCTCTGTGGGGAGACGGGGAGCCTGTCACGGGCAGCGACGTCATGTTCACCTTCGATTTCCTCAAGAATACCGCCAAATCCAATTATCTCATCCATCTCGAGAAATGGGAGCTGACGGGGGAGGGAAGCGCGAGACTCACCTTCTCGGAGCCTGACGCATATCAGTTCCTCCTCAGAGGCGCGATGACCGTAGGCTGCATTCCTGAGCATATCTGGAAGGAAATGGCCGGGAACCCGGACTACGGCAGCTGGACGGACGAGAGAGCTGCGATCGGCTGCGGCCCCTACAAGCTCGTCTCCAAGGATGTGGACGCGGGCGTTTCCGTTTATGAAGCCATCCCTCAGAACAACTATGCCGGCGAGATCACGGTCGACAAGGTCACTGTAAAGACATACGCTGACCAGACTGCCGTGCTCATGGCTCTTCAGAACAATGAGATCGACTGCTATTATGCATATTCATCACCCATCGACGCGACACTGATCGACATGGTCGCCTCGGATCCCAACATCGATATCGGCGAGAGCTACTATGCCGGACAGAACCAGATCACCTTCGGCATGACCAGGCCCGCATTCTCCGATTACAACATGAGGAACGCCGTCCTCAAGTGCTTCGACTGGGAGCTGCTCGCGAACGTCCAGGGCGGAAAGTACGGCGAAGTTCCCACCTCGAACCTGCTCGCTCCTCCGTGCCTCGGCTTCGTGAATACCTATCCGAAGTTCAAGCAGGATACGGCAGAGGCCGAAAAGATCCTGAACGAGGCCGGATACGTCGACAAGGACGGAGACGGCTTCAGGGAATTCCCGGACGGCAGCCCGCTCGACATCCTCGTCGTTCCTCAGTATTCGAAGGACATGAACCTAAGGAACAGGATCGCGGAAGTCATGATGGACAACCTCAAAGCGATCGGCATCAAGACCCATATCGATCCCGAGATGATCGCCAACAGCGAGATCTGGGAGAGCAACATCCTTGACGGAAACTATGACATCGCCATCGGCTACACCACCTCCGGAATGGCCCTCGGCACATCAACCGCGTTCCGTTACTATGTCTACGAGCCTCAGCCCGGCACCACAAGGGAGAGCTCATGGCTCTGGGGGACCTGCCAGGATCCCGAATTCAACTCAGAAGTCTGGAACATGATAGCCTCCTCCTCCGAGGAGGAATTCGTATCCCATATCAAGAGACTGCAGGAGATCTTCAGCGAGCAGCTCATAGGAGCATCCCTCGGCTGGACGAAGAGCTTCTTCCCCTACAGGACGGATGCGATCCAGGGCTGGGATAACTTCCCGTCATGGGGCGTTATCAACAACAAGACCTGGACCACGCTCAAAGCTAAATAAACAGAGTATCAGGCTGCCGTGCCCGGGGTGGCGCGGCAGCCTTTTGGTATACCACCGATGGATAAAAAGAATGCAAAGATACAGACTGCCAGGCACATACTCAAAAAGGTGCTCACTAGTATCCTCACCATCTACGTAATCATAACCATCTCCTTTCTGATGGTGCACTTCATGCCCGGAGATGTCATAAAGCATCTTATCGGGACAGAGGATTACTATTTTCTTCTGGAAAACAATCCCGAGGAACTGGAGCGCGTGATCACGAAATACGGGCTCAACGACCCTCTGCACATTCAGTATCTGAAATACTTAAAGAGCATCGCCACCATGGACTTCGGAGTCTCCTACAACAACAACCAGCCCGTGATATACAACGTGCTTAAATGCTGCAAGTGGACGCTGCTCATCTCCGTTCCCACGCTGATACTCGGGGGAGTGTTCGGCGCGGTCCTCGGGATAATAGCGGGCTGGCACCCGGGAGGGAAGTTCGACATGATAATGACTCCGATATCCCTGTTCATGAATACGGTGCCCTCCAACTGCATAGGCATACTCATGCTTGTCGTATTCTCCTACAAGCTGAGGATCTTCCCGATAAGCGGAATGACCAGCGGGATGCTCACGGGCGCTGAGTATGTGAAGGATCTTCTGCTGCACATGACGCTGCCTCTTATCATAATGGTGATGTTCCGCACCTTCAGCGATTTCATGACGATGAAATCCAGCGTCTCCCAGGTCAGAAGGGAAGACTATACCACGACGGCCGCAGCCAAGGGACTGCCCGACAGAAAGGTGCTCTTCAAGCACGTGATGAGAAACGCCATGCTGCCGTATATCACTTCGATGTGCATGCAGATGGGAGGACTTCTGTCCGGCTCCATGATCGTGGAGACGATCTTCGGCTGGAAGGGCATGGGCCAGCTGTACTACCAGGCGGTCACCAACAGGGATTTCCCCACAGCTCAGCTGTGCTTCCTGATCTCGGCCGTATGCGTCGTACTGGCAACTCTGCTGAGCGATATCGTCATTGCCCTGATAGATCCGAGGATAAAGGAGAAAGTCAATGCGTAAGAAGAAAAAGAAGAATCTCCCCGTCATCGTCGGAAGCGTCATCATCGGCATTTTCATTGTCATCGCCATCTTCTGCGAGCAGCTGGCGCCCTATGACCCTGCCATTACGAGCATCAACGTCTATCAGAGACCTGACAGCGCTCATCTGCTCGGGACCAACGATCTCGGACAGGACATCTTCAGCGAGCTCATCTACGGGACCAGGGTGTCCATGCTCATCGGGGTCTTCGCTGCGGTGATCGCGACTCTCGTCGGGACGACGTTTGCCCTTCTGTCGGCCTATTACGGGGGCATCGTGGACAGGCTGATCACCTCCCTGACGTCCCTGGCCATGGCCGTGCCCGGGCTTGCCCTTACGACGCTGCTCGTATGCTATCTCAATCCGGGAAAGCTCAGCCTGATCGTGGCGATAAGCATCACCTCGTGGACAGGCACTGCAAGGATACTGCGTTCCCGTCTGCTCACCCTCATGGAGGAGCCTTTCATCAAGATAGAGAAGGCCATAGGGCAGAAGGACTCGGTCATAATGTTCAAGCACCTGGCTCCAAATATAAAGGACATCATCCTCTCGAGAGGCGCCATGTCCGTTTCCGGAGCGATGATGACGGAGGCGAGCCTGAGCTTTCTGGGACTGGGCGAGTTCGGGGAAAAGAGCTGGGGAAGCATCCTTCACTATGCCTTTTTCAGAAACGGCGTTATCAGGGGACTGTACTGGTGGTATCTTCCTCCCATCATATGCACGTCTCTCGCGGTGCTGGGATTCATGCTCGTCGGTTATTACGGACAGCAGAACAAGTGAGGTGAGGTATGCTTGAGATAAAGAATCTATCCGTAAGCTTCAGCGCGGACAGCGATGTGCTGGCCGTGCAGGATGTGACGCTGACCCTGCCGGACAAGGGCAGGATAGCGCTGGTAGGGGAGACCGGCAGCGGCAAGAGCGTACTGCTTCTGGCGGTCATGTGCCTGCTGGCCAAGAACGCCGTCGTCACGGGAGAGGTGCTCCTCAACGGCGAGGACATCCTGAAGATGAACAGAAAGCAGCTCGACAAGATCAGAGGCGCTCTCATCTCATATGTGCCCCAGGGAGGAGGAGCGAGCCTCAATCCCCTCATGAGGGTCGGCGAACAGGTCGGGGAACCTCTGGTGGAGCATCAGGGATGGGACAAGAAGGATTCGGTCGCCAAAAGCGTCGAGGTCATGAAGACCCTCAATATGGGCAATGAAGAGGAGCTTGCGGCATCCTATCCCCATACCTTCAGCGGAGGGATGAGGCAGAGGGCGATGATCGCCATGGGGATCATCGCGGGCTCAAAGATCCTTCTGGCGGACGAGCCCTCCAAAGGTCTGGATGAGGAGAGAGTATCCCTCGTCGTGGATTCGCTCAACCGTCTGACGGAACAGAGCCTTCTGTGCGTCACCCACGATCTGATGTTCGCGAGCCGCATAAGCGATCATATATGCGTTCTGTACTCGGCGGCCCAGGTCGAGTTCGCCTCCACCGAAGAGATACTGAACGATCCCCTGCATCCCTACACCCGGGATATGGTAAAGGCCATCCCCGAGAACGGGATGATAGTGGACAACGTAGGCTTCGCCCCGTCCCACGACGACTTCGGCAAGGGAGGGTGCAGATATAAACACAGATGCAAGGACTGCACTGCAAAGTGCAGCGAGATGCCGCCCTTGTTCGATGTGGGCGACAGAAAGGTAAGGTGCTGGCTGTATGAGGATAAGAACTGAAAAACTTACTAAGATCTACGACAGCCGTACCGGCTCCTCCGAAAAAACGATAGGCGCCCTGGACGTGGATATCACGCTGGATAAAGGGGAGACCATCGGTCTTTTCGGAAGCAGCGGGAGCGGGAAATCCACGATCGGCCAGATGCTCTCTGGCCTCCTTAAGCCAACGTCGGGAAAGATTTTCTACGATGAAAAGGAGATATCCTATCCCTTCAGGGGAAAGGAAAGAAGGAATATCCAGATACTCTTCCAGCATCCGGAGGTGTCCTTCAATCCGGCGCTCCCTCTGATAAAGTCGATGGTGGAGCCCTACAAAATATTCAATATCGAGTATTCGAAGGAGATACTCATAGAGAGCATACAGCGCTTCGGCCTGCATGAGGAACATCTTCTCAGAAAGCCCTCGGAGCTCTCCGGAGGGGAGCTTCAGCGCGCGGCGCTCTCGAGGCTCCTTACCTTCGAGCCTGAGGTGATGGTCCTGGATGAGCCGACGAGCATGCTGGACGTCATCTCCCAGGGACAGATCATCAACATGCTAAGGGAATACCAGCGAGAGAAGGGAGCGTCCTTCGTCTTCATCTCCCATAACAGGACCCTGTGCGAGATGGTATGCGACAGGATATACCGTGTGGAACACGGCTGCGTCGCGCAGGAAACGGACGGAGCTGCTTCGTTTCCGGAAAAAACCCAGGGAGTTTCACAGTAGCTTCGGGAAATTTCCGGCCGGGTTTTCACAGAATAATAGCAATTGCAGGAAAAGCCTTTTCGGGTAATGCCCCGAAGAGGCTTTATCGTTCACGATTTTCATATCCCTTCAGAGATATGCTTTAATTGTATCTCGCAGGGATGATATAATTTTCACAAAAGAGACACAGACCAGGAGGATAACGATGGGGAATATAAAGGAATTAGACAAGCTTCTGGACGAAGTTATAGAAACGGGACCGGCCGGGGCAGGTCTCAGAGTCTTCAAAGGCACGGACCTCGTGTATGACAGGTTCGTCGGATATGCGAGCGAGAGCAGAAAGACTCCCTTTGACGGGAAGACTATCTGCCAGCTGGCATCCATGACCAAGCCGATCGCGAGCGTTGCCTGCATGCAGCTCTTCGAGAAAGGCAAGTTCCTTCTCACCGATCCGGTGAGCATGTTCATACCGGAATTTGAGGACCGTAAGGTTTACAAGTATTCGCCACTGGGAGATATAACGGTCGAACCTGCGAAGAACGTGGTCACGGTCGGCCACACCTTCGACATGACCTCGGGCATCACTGTGAACTGGCACCGCAATAATCCCAACAGCGAGGAGATATCGAAGCTTACGGATGAACTGGAGAAGGAAGGCAGGTATACCCTTCAGGAGTTCGCCAAAGCGGCGGCGTCTGTTCCGGGAGCCTTCGAGGCAGGGGAGCACTTCTACTACGGTCAGAGCCTGGATATAACCGCAGCCATTGCCGAGGTGATAACCGGCATGACCTTCGGTGAATTTCTCAGCGAGAATATCTTCAAGCCCCTCGGGATGACCGATACGTATTTCCATGTACCTGAAGAGAAGAAGGACAGAGTTGCCTCATTGTATTATCTCAGTCCGGACGGAAGGAAAGAAGGAGATTTCCCGGCCCTCTTCTAT
>JAGACT010000113.1 GCA_017613995.1 Eubacteriaceae bacterium | reverse complement strand
TTCAAAGGTTTCGAACAGGACCGGAGCCTTCAGAAGCTGTCCGTAGGAGCATACCACCGCGCAGAGGGCTCCGCAGCCGCGGAGGGCCTGAAGGCTCCCGGGAGAATTGACGTCCTCCGGCTGGAGGAGAGGGATGCCGTTATCGAGGGCAAACTGCTTGACCTCACCGAAGACTATCTTCGATCCCCTCCTGGAGTTGGGCCTATCCGGCTGGGTGAGCACCATTACCGGCGCGTGGGAGGATCCGCATAGTTTTTCCAGGCATCTGGCGGCAAAGGGTCCGGTGCCCATGAAAACCGTTTTCAATCCTCGTCGTCCTCCTCCTGATTATTCTGGGAATTCTTTTCCAGCAGCTCCTCGTATTCTTCCTGGGTCATGAGCTTTTCGGCTATGTCGGGGAAGATGACCCCGTCCAGATGGTCGATCTCGTGACAGAGCGCCTTTTTATACAGTCCTTCCGCCTCTATGGTCACTTTTTCCCCTTTTTCGTTCAGGGCCTCCACTTTGATTTTGCAGGGCCTCTTGACCCAGCCCACGTAGTCGGGAACGCTCAGGCAGCCCTCCAGGCGGGTCTCCGTTTCCTCGGAGCTCTCCACTATCACGGGGTTGATGAGCTTGATGAGCCCTTCGCCCACGTCTATGACCACGCAGCGGCGCAGCACTCCCACCTGGGGAGCCGCGAGGCCCACTCCCTCCGCCTTGTACATGGTCTCGGCCATATCGTCAAGGAGGGTCAGGATCCTTTCGTTGATCTCCGAGATCTCCCTGCTCCTTTTACCCAGCAGATCGTCCCCCTGAATTCTGATTGTTCTTAATGCCATGGCAGCCTCCTTCTAAAGCAGTGTGACCGGACTTATCTCCACGTAAACGTAGGAGGACAGTCCCTTTCTTATACTATCATAATATTTTCTCAGAACCCTGAGAAATCTTCCTCCCGGCTCCACTTTGATTATCACGTGCCGGATGTGTTTGTTCTTCAGTTTCTGAATGAAAGCGGGGGCGCTGCGGTACAGCGTGACCTTTTCGTCTCCCGCGTATTTCTTCATAAGATATTCTATCCTGTCGTGGACCAGATCGGAATCGGCCCCGCAGGCTTCCTCGTCCTCGTTGGCGCAGAAGAAGCCGACGATTTCGGAGAACGGGGGATAGCCGTTTTCCCGGCGGAAATCTATGTCGTAGCTGTAGAATCCCTCGAAATCGTGAAGGGAAGCGTAGATGAGCGTCGGGGATTCGGGCTTGTATGTCTGCAGCACGACCTCTCCCGCCATGTTCCTCCTGCCGGCGCGGCCTTCGGCCTGGGTGGTCAGCTGGAAGGTCCTGGCCGCTGCGTTTATGTCCGGGAAGTTCAGTGAACTGTCCGCCAGGATGATGCCCACCAGGGTCAGGGAATCGAAATCCAGGCCCTTGACGATCATCTGGGTCCCCACCAGGATGTCCCCGGCGCCTCTGGAGAAGTCCTCCAGTATCTGCTGCATGTTCTTTCCCGCCGCCGTGTCGGCGTCCAGGCGCATCACCCGGGCTGAGGGGAACATCTGTGAGACGCTCTGCTGTATCTTTTCCGTCCCCGTTCCCATGAAGCGGATCTTTTCGCTGCCGCATTCCGGGCAGATGTCCGGGATGGGTTTGGTATAGCCGCAGTAATGGCACTGCATGGTGCTGCTGGAGGCATGGGTGGTCAGGGAAACGGCGCAGTTGGGGCACATCTCTATGTGGCCGCAGCTGCGGCAGAACACGTAGGTGTTATAGCCCCGGCGGTTCAGGAATAAAAGGACCTGTTCTCCCTTCGCGAGCCTGTCCTCTATCTTTTCCCGCAGCAGGTCGCTGATGGGGGAGCGGTTGCCGTGCCTCAGTTCGTCGCGCATGTCCACTATCTCGACGGAAGGCAGCACGGAGCCGCTGATGCGGTTCTTCATGGTTATCAGATTGAATTCGCCCCGCATGGCCCGGTAGTATATCTCGGTGGTGGGGGTGGCGCTGCCCAGCACGAGGGTGGCGCCGGTCCTCTGAGCTATGAATTCCGCCGTTTCCACCGCGTCGTAGCGGGGGGAGCCGGAGGAACGGTAGCTGGTCTCGTGCATCTCGTCTATCACTATGATGCCCAGATCCCGAAACGGCATGAAGAGGGCGCTGCGGGCTCCCAGTACGATGGAGACCTCGCCGCGTTTTATCTTCTGGTACTCTATGATCTTTTCCGTCTGGGTAAGGCGGGAATGCATGATGGCGGCATTGTTGCCGAATCGCTCCCTTACCCGTCTCATCATCTGGGGAGTCAGGGAGATCTCCGGTACCAGCAGCAGGCACTGTCTGCCTTTTTCGAGCATGGTTTTGAACATTTCGAAATACAGGTCGGTCTTCCCGCTGCCCGTGACTCCGTACACCAGGAAACGGGATCCTTCGGGCTTCGAGAGGAAGATATCCATGGCCTCGGCCTGCTCCCGGGTCAGCTGAGGCGGGGGCAGAACCGGGAAGTCCTCCTCCGAGGAATAGTTCCTCAGCTTCTTTTCGCTGATCACCAGGTTGTTCTCGATGAGGCTCTCCAGGCTGGAGGCAGAGGCACCGGTGCTTCTGAGCAGTTCGCTTCGAAGGACGGGAGAGTTCCTTTCGTACAGCCAGGTCACGATCT
>JAGACT010000013.1 GCA_017613995.1 Eubacteriaceae bacterium | reverse complement strand
GTGAATAAATACCCATCGGCTGGTTTTTTGTATCGTCGTACCAGATGTAATTCTTTCCGTCTGTCAGCGCGATGACATATTTATTAGAATTAGGTACATCCTTATCACCGTCCAGCAACGTCTGGGCAAGAACGAGGCCAGAGTCCAAATTCGATCCCCTTGAAGGATATGTGACATCATCACTGATATTAGTGGCAATAGCAGTCCTTATTGTCTCTTTAGTAGAAGCACTGTATTCCACGAGGTCATTTCCAATGGCATCCCATGCATCGCCCTTGAACTTCACGACACCGACTTTAACAATCACATTTTCACCGAGATCATCGATATCCTGAAGGAAGGTCATGGCTGTCTCGGAAAAGTCAATATTGCTGTTCTTTGTGGATGTGGATTTGTCCATGACAAACACGATATCCACAACATTCTTTGTCTCAGCGCTGGGAAGAGACAGCGTGACGGTTGTCGTCAGTGCCGGGGCTGCTGGATTGTTTGTCAGTTCTGGATCCGGATCCTCGGATGAAGGTTTGTTCATCTTGGAACCTTACACGGATGAAACGGGATCCGTGGTCGTCTGTCCTCCGGTCTGACCCGGCTCATCATCGTCCGCAGCAAATACAGCATACCCGAAGGACGGCAGTATCAGCATGAGGGTGAGGATGAACACGATCAGTCTTGTTAAAATCGGATTCTTTCTACTCATACTCTGAATTCCTCTCTTTAATATACTCTTTGATATAAACGCTCTATGTTGGGTATCATTGCGTGCCTACAAAACTATAAAATATTATACCACTATTATGCGCGAAATCACTGGAATAGAAAGTTTTTTTTTCGATTATTTCACAACATCCGCTCAACAAAAAAGGATGGTGCCCGTAAAGGGACCATCCTTAAAATATTTACATTAGAGTCGATCAGTTCTCGTTCGCCTGGATCCTGGACTGCTTGTAGTAGCCCTTGATGAAGGCGGGGGTGGCGATTCCTCTGCCGTTGCAGGTGGCCAGCGGGAATCTCTTGGCGAATTCCGCTCCCAGTCTCTCCTGCTCCTCCTCGCTGGTGGTGGCGGGATCGAAGGCTTCGGGAACGACGCCGATGATGATCCTCTCACCGTAATCGTCGTACATCTTGACGGTGTCGTTCATGGTCATGGGCACCCAGCTGTCCCAACCGGCGTCAGCGAAGTTGCCGACCTGCTTGTTCAGGCATCCGCAGCTGTGCAGGTATGCGATCATTCCCTTGGAGTGGATGTGGTCCACGAGCTTCTTCATGAAGGGCACGAAGATCTCCTTGCCGACTTCCGGTGAGAAGAAAGCGTCCTTCTGGCTGCCCCAGTCATCGTGTACGACGAATCCTGAGATGCCGTCGCCGTAGGCTTCGCAGCACTTGTCCACCAGGCGGCAGTACAGATCGGTGGTCTTGGTGAACAGGGCCTTGAGGGCGTCCTCCTGCTCGTCGTCGATCAGAGCCATGACTGCGTTCTCGAATCCCATGAAGGAGATCAGGCGCTCGAACCAGCAGCCGTTGAGGAACCATACCATGTTGGCCTTGCCGTTGTTCAGGTAATCCTTGTTGGCCTTTGCGGAACCTTCCCAGTCCCAGCTGTCGATGTCGGGCCATACGATCTTGTCTTCCCACTCATTGACGTCGTCGAAGAGGATGGGCTCGTTGGGATCCTCGATGCAGCCTCCCACTGTGGGCTCCAGGACCCACTTGATGCCGAACATATCGATTCCGCCGGATTTGGGGATGTTCTCCGCTTCGATGACGAACGCTCTGGCGATGTTGTCGGGGATTACCTTCGGGCAGAATGAAGTGGATTCCGATCCGATGGGCATCCAGATGGGCTTTTTGTCCTTCAGCAGGGCTTCGTAGGCTTCCTTGTCGGAGCAGGGCGTCTTGATCTTTACGCTCTGGCCGCCTCTGGCGTTGGTGATGACTTCAGCTGTGGTGTACTCTTCTTCGTTCCATGGATACTT
Organism: Eubacteriaceae bacterium; assembly: GCA_017613995.1. Taxonomy (GTDB): domain Bacteria; phylum Bacillota; class Clostridia; order Eubacteriales; family Anaerofustaceae; genus RUG14186. The sequence continues at coordinate 4,002 of JAGACT010000013.1, read as the reverse complement.
GTTCATTTATTACCTCCGTTTTTTCTTCCGGGTCTTCCCGGAGCGCCGGGGCAGGGCCGCGGCGAAAATAAAACACAATTATACTTTTATATGTAAATAATAATATCAATCCGTCAAAAACACAAGGGGCACGGAAAAGATATGCGGATATTGAATCCGAAAGCCGCCCTCCCCCGTGGGGAGGGCGCGTATTATCAGTATTTTCCGTATTCCTTTACGGTGGCGATGACGGCCTTCATGTTCTCGGGCTTCGTGTCCGCCAGCAGTATGGGGTTCTTGTCGGTCTTGAAGATGAAGTTTCCTCCGGGGGCGCACAGGTCCAGAAGCCTCTTGGCCTCTTCCTCAACCTGCTCGATGGTGCCGCTCTTCAGAAGCTGCACCGGATAGAAGCCGCAGATGATGTTGTTTTTGCCCAGCTTCTCCTTGGCCAGGGCGGCGTCGGTGAACTCGAACTGCATCTCCGCTCCGGGAGGTATCTGCTGCAGGTAATCCATGTAGCGGTCCCAGCGGTCCTCGAAGAAGATGAAGATCCTGCGGTCGGTGGCGGCGCACTTGTCCAGCACCTCCTTGTAGTAGGGCCACCAGAACCTGGTGAAGTCCTTCTCCTTCATGAAGGTGGCCATGTGCAGGGGCATGAAGATCCTTCCTCCCTCCACTCCGGCGGGGATCATGTCGATGCGCTTGAGGGCGTTGTCGGTAAGGAGCCTGACGGCCTCCAGCACCTTGTCGGGGTAGCGCCTCATGTCGTTGAGGGCCCCGGTGAAGGAACGGTAGTTGTTTGCTATGGTATCGAAGGGTCCTCCGGACATGCCGATGGTCTTCTCGAAGGTGCTCCTCTGATGCTTCTCGTTGATCCACTTCTTCTTTTCGGCGTTCTTTCTGTTGTAGCGGTCGTTGGAAACGTCCACCCTGAGCCTGGCCAGGGCAGCTTCCTCGGGACTGCAGTCGTAGGCCGCGTTGCTGCGGCGGTTCATCTCCGCGGAGAAGCCCTTGAAGTCGCTGATCATGAAATCATACTCGTCTTCCCTCATGGAAGCGTGGTTGGGGTGCTGCAGGAATCCGTCCTTGCCCATGACCCAGTCGCGGCTGCCCATGATCCTGAGGGCCACCACGTTCTTGGAGGAACTGATGGGGTAGTTGTCGCTGTCGCATACCTCGCATACCTTGTCCACCGCCTCGAAGCACTTGTCGAGGTTGTACTGCTCGCGGGTAAGGGACATTCCGGCATACTGCAGTGCGTACACCAGGTCCACGTTCTGGCTTACGGGCACCCTGTCGGGTATCTGTCCGTTCCAGAGGGCTCTGTACAGACTGTCCTTATATTCGATGGTCTCCATTACCTGTCTCCCCCTTCCTTTATGTATTTTTCGTATACTTCCTCCTCGATGGCCAGAAGCTCGTCAAGGAGATACGTCTGTTCGTCTTCCGTAAGATCGTACTTAGCTATAAGATCTTCCCTGGAATATCTTTTGTACCCTGGATAATCCATATCCACCTCCCGATAATGTCGGGGCATGAGCCCCCGAATCTTGTATAAAACTATTATAACATGATTATGGCCCCGATGGCATTCAATTTGACTCTTTCCCGGTGTTTTTGCGGTTTCCCGCCCCGATGAAAAAAAACTCTGCCACACGGAGCCAAAATAGTATATAATATTATCGATACAAAATACAGGAGGCATCAATGACAGAAAACAAGCTATACGAAGCGAAAAAAGACAACCTGATGCGGATGCTGGAAAGAAGCGGAGCGGATCACGTCCCCACCATGCTGGCGTCCAGCTGCGCCCAGATAGCCTGGGCGGGCAAGAAGGTGGCCGACGTCATTGGGGATCCCCAGGAGTACGCCAAAGCCATGACCGACGTTCTGAAGGTGATGTGGGCGGACGCCAACACTTTCTCGGGCACCCTCTTTACCCCGGCCATCGACACCTACATCTATCCGGTACAGAACAAGTTCGGTCCCGACGGGATCACCCCGGAGCACCTACAGCTGCCCATGATGAAGGACGACGAATACGATCTTTTGATCAGGGATCCCCCTTCCCTCATCACCGAAGTGCTGCTGCCAAGAAAGTATCCCATACTCTTCGAGGATCGGGAATACGCCAAAGAAGCCCTCAGAAAGATCGCCTGGGACAAGGCCTACTCCATGGCCATACTCTTCTCCGCTGTGGAAAAGATGCTGGAGGAAGAGTACGGGGTGGTGAACATGGTCACCTTCGCGGGAGTGTTCTCCAATCCCTGCGACACCATCTTCGATTACTACAGGGGATTCTCGGGGACGCTGACGGACCTGAGAAGGCATACGGCCGAATTCAAGGCAGCCTGCGAGACCCTGTGGCACACCCAGAACCTGCCGGCCCTTCAGAGGACTCCCGCCAAGTTCCCCTACGCCTGCCACATGACCCACATAGCGCCCTACATGAGCCCGAAGCAGTTCAACGAGATCTACTGGCCCTATGAGAAGCAGTGGATAGACCACGCTTCCGAGCACGGAACCAAGGTCTGGATCATGATGGAAGGCAAGTGGCAGAAGGTATGGGAGAACTTTAAGGATGTGGCCAGGGACACCTGCATCCTGCACGTGGACGACGACGATATCGTGGACGCCAAGAAGGACATAGGCGACTGCCAGATCCTGGAGGGAGGCCTGCGCACCGGCTCCGTCAGGATGGACGATTTCGCGACCATCAGAAAGGAACTCATAAGGGTGCTGGATGCCTGCGTGCCCGGAGAGGGATTCCTCTTCTGCACCGACAAGGCCTGGATCGCCCCCGGAGACGTGAACCAGAACCTTATAGACGCCTACAATTTCGTGCATGAGTACGCCATTAAGTGACATGGAGGAAAACAAAGTGGAAGAAAAGACAATGACCAACGCCGAATACCTCAGGAGCATCGCCGACGAACTCATCGCCGATGAGGAGTGGGATCTTCCCAAGGAGCTCAGATTCTGGCTCATGGGAAATTTCGCCGGAGACCTGCTGTACCTCTAGGCTCTGTCCGGCAGAGCCGAAAAACTTATGTTTGCGGCGGGGAGCCCCACGGGGCTCCCCTTTATGTGCGTATCGTGGTAAAATACCCATGTATCATTCAGCGGAGGTGAGAGCCATGTCGAAACTGTTCCCGAAGATCACGAGCCCGGACCCGGAAGAAGCCGTAAGGGCCTTCAGGCCCGGGACGATGGACGACAAAAGGATCGATTCCCTTCTCAAAAGGGATGATATTTTCATAAAGGACCATATTTTCCGCTACGTCGCAGAGTTCAGGCCCGCCCTGCTGGAGACGATCAGAAATGACCCGTCCCATCCCTTTCATATGAAAGCGAACTCTCTGGATGAGGATAAGAGGAAAGCCGAAGAGAAAGAAAGGCAGTACGCTTTCTTACGGATCGTCGACAGGGATAAGAAGGGCGAGCGAGGCGGCATCCTGGAGGACGTGCGCCTGTTTATCCGCCGCTACGGGGCAACGGATGAGGAGAAGTGCGCTCTCGGGGAGATCGTCTATCGGACGGCCTGGGGGCCGGACAGCATCGTATACCGGGACACCAAGCTAAAAAGGCTGGAGTTGGAACTCAGGGACTGTTTCTGCCCCAAGCTGGCGGAAAAGCATCTTTGCGACTGGCCGGAGGTCTTTCCGAAGAAGCTGGTGGAAGAGGTGCTGGACAGTTGTGAATACTCCGAATCCGAGATAAGGGACATCTGCCTTGCCTACCGTATCGCCCGGCCTCCCCTGGTAACCGCCTGCGAGGTGGGACAGCACAGCTGGGAGAAGACCGGGACTGAAACGGTGGAGAACCGGGAAGACAGCGACCATCCCCAGACCTGCGACGTTTACCGCTGCACCGTGTGCGGGGAGACCATGATGCGCTCCAGGGACCGGAGAAACGGATAAGAACAATTGAGGACAGTTTTGTATACAATATTGTATATAATTATTGACAAGACCTGTCCTCTGTAGTAAAATAGACAAAATTCAATCAAATCGATCCTGTTAG
>JAGACT010000012.1 GCA_017613995.1 Eubacteriaceae bacterium | reverse complement strand
TCCCTTTTCGTCGGGATGTTCAACAAGAACTTCAAAAAGGAAGGAAGCGACTTCGCCTGGCTCTCGGTCAACCGTGACAACGTGGCGAAATACGAGGAAGATCCCTACTGCGGCTTCAATTTCACCCTCAACGGATACAAGGCCCTCATATACTTAATGAAGGAGACCTACAGCAAGGACAACTGGATCCTTAACGATCCGTCGCCCGTGAGATTCATTTCCGGTGAGAACGATCCCTGCATGAACAACCGTAAGATGCTCATGAAGGCGGTGGGCCTTATGGACCAGGTGGGATACCGCGACGTATCCTACAACATCTTCGAAGGAATGAGGCACGAGATCCTCCAGGAGGACGACCGGGAGTACGTGTTCGACTACATAGACGGCACCCTCGGAGGGTGGATGCCCTCCGACAGTATCGAGGAGACTGAGGAGGAGGAAACATATGACCTGCCCGACTGATGTAAAACTGAACAGTTCTGAGAATGCCCGCAGAAGCAGGATCGCGGGATGCATCCTGGGCGGTGCCGTGGGGGACGCCCTCGGTTTCGATGTGGAATTCTCCCGGGAGGAAAGGATCTTTTCCCGTTATGGCATTCAGGGCATCCGGACCCTCGAACAGGCGGGGGATCCCGCCCTTATATCCGACGATACCCAGATGAGCCTGTTCAACGCCAACGCCCTGATAGCTGATATACCCGCCTGGGAAGGGTATCGTCTGTGGCTGGCGACCCAGGAAGGTCCCCGGGGCATCGAAGAAGCAAAGCATCCAGGATGCTGGATATACGACGTTTCCGAACTGCATGACACCAGGGCTCCGGGCAATACCTGCCTCGGTTCCCTGAGGGGAGGGGTCCCCGGAAGGATCGACTATCCTCTCAACAACAGCAAGGGCTGCGGCACCGTCATGAGGGCTGCTCCCTGCGCCCTGGCATACGGGCTCGATCTCGGGGATACCGGCAAAGCCGCGGGTGAGGTCTTCGACGCCGCCTGCGCTGACGGAGCCCTGACCCATTCCCATCCCCTGGGATACCTTTCATCCGGAGCCATGGCCCTAGTCATATGGTACATCCTCAGAGTCAGAGAAGACAGGGACGCAGATTTGGCAGACCGGGTAAGGGAAGCCATGGCCTTCTTCAGAGGGGACGATCACGGGCTTAAGGCCCTTATCGAAAAAGCCCTCCGCCTGGCGAAGGATGAGGATATAACGGATCTGGAAGGCATACACGAGCTCGGTGAAGGATGGACAGCGGAGGAGGCCCTGGCGATAGCCCTCTTCTGCGCTGTGAGACACCAGGATGATTTCGGAAAAGCCATAAGAGCCGCTGTGAATCACAGCGGCGACAGTGATTCCACCGGAGCGGTCTGCGGGAACATCCTCGGAGCGTGGCTGGGGGAGGAAGCGGTTAAGGACGCCTTCGACACGGACCTCCTGGAACTCAGAGACGTCATCGAGATCATTTCCCGGGACATGTTTATAAAGACGGAACATGGAGCACCGGATCCGGGAGAAGATCCCGAATGGGACCGCAAATACAGAAGATAGCACTCTATAGTAAGCTTCGGCAGTATCTGCCGGAGTTTTTTTATTTGCTTTACGGAAAAATCACCGAAAAAAACTCAGATTGAGGTAAAAAATCATTATTCAGTTGCAAATAGTGGGGAAAAATACTATAATTTGGGATGAATACTAAATCCAGAGGTATACCCAAATGCTGGGAGGAGAGTTCAGACACTCAATGGACGGCAAAGGCAGAGTCAGTGTCCCCTTCCGTTTCAGGAATGAAATGGGAGATGTTGTTGTCGTGTCCAAGGGCATCGGCGAGAAGTGCCTGTTCATCTTCCCCATGCCGGAATGGAAAAAGATAGAGGACAAGATCCGCGTGCTGCCCATCTCCGACGCTAAAGCCAGGGAGGTCACCAGGTTCTTTGCCGGAGGATCCAGCGAGATAGAGATAGACAAGCAGGGCAGGATAATGCTTCCCCAGTATCTGAGGGATTACGCGGGCCTTGACAGGGAAGTGGTCATCGTCGGACTGGTCAACAGAGCGGAGATCTGGGACGTTAACGTCTGGAACGAGAAGATCGGGACCAACAGCGAATACTACTCGAATATCGAGCAGGACATGAAGGATCTGGGCATCTGACATGGCACACATCCCCGTAATGTACGAAGAATGCCTGGAGGGACTTGCCATAAAGCCCGACGGCACATATCTGGACATGACCGTCGGAGGCTTCGGCCACGGCCGCGGCATCTGCGAGAAACTCTCGGAAAAAGGCACCTATGTCGGTTTCGATCTGGACATCGAGGCACTGAAAAGGGCCGAAGAGAATTCGGAAGGCCTCAGATGCAGAAGGATACTGATCCACGACAACTTCCATAACTTCCGCGCCCGTCTCGACAGCGAGGGCATCGGCAGTGCCGACGGCATCCTGATAGATCTGGGAGTAAGCTCCTTCCAGATAGACGAGGCCGAAAGAGGTTTTTCCTTCATGAGGGAAGGCCCCCTGGACATGAGGATGGATCAGAGCGCGAAGATCTCGGCCTACGACATAGTAAACGGATATTCCCGTGAAGCTCTCTCGGAGATCATAAAAAAATACGGGGAAGAGCGCTACAGCGGCAGCATAGCCTCGGGCATAGTAAAGGCCAGGGAGGATTCTCCCATCAGGACCACCACCGAGCTCACACAGATAGTGGAACAGAGCGTTCCCGCCAAGTACCGCCGGCAGGCAGGAAAGAACGTTTCCACCAGAACGTTTCAGGCCATACGCATCGAGGTGAACGGGGAACTGAGTGGGCTCAGGGAAAGCCTTCTTTCCATGGTGGACAGTCTGGGTCCCGGAGGAAGGCTCTGCGTCATGAGCTTTCATTCCCTGGAGGACCGCACCGTAAAGGAAGTATTTAAGGAAAAGGCCCAGGGCTGCACCTGCCCGAAGGATTTTCCGGTATGCGTGTGCGG
>JAGACT010000112.1 GCA_017613995.1 Eubacteriaceae bacterium | reverse complement strand
GCCTCGTTGTAGGCTTCGTGGCTCAGGTCCGGATACATGTGGCAGCCGCAGCCCAGAGCCTCCGCCAGCTCCAGGGACGCTTCCCCGGATACCACTCTGTCCTTTTCGGCGCCTATCACCGTGACCGGGCAGCTGATCCGTCTGAGATCGTCCTTCCCGTCGAAGGAGAGTATCGCCCTGCAGAGCATGAGAAATCTTTGTGTGTCCTTCACCTTCATTCCCGCCGAGGCAGCTTTGAGCAGGAGGGAGTGTTTCCTTCTGTATGCTTCGGAGTAGCCCCTTTCGGAATAATCTGCGATGAACCCCTTTATGTCCCCTCTTTCGATCTGGGATATCCAGGTGCCCACTGCGTCCCGCACCGTATCGTTGGCCCTGCAGGCGGTCAGAGCCAGCAGGAGCTTTTTCACCCTGCCGCCGGATGCCGCCGCCATCTGCTGGGCGATCATTCCCCCCATGGAGATGCCGTATAGCATGAAATCACCGACCCCGAGCTGATCCAGGGCCCCGAGGGCATCCTTCGCCATGCCGGCGATGGTCGAGCCTTCCTTCACCGGTTCCTTCACGTCCAGGATGTATGTCCGGAAATGTTTTTTGAACTTATGATAATACGCGGAAAGGAACATGGACGTTCCCTCCAGGGATGACGTTCTCAGGCCGGGTATGACGACCAGGGGGATATCCCCCTTACCGAAAACGATGACGTTCATCGCCCCGTCTCCCGTTTCCATCCTGAATTCCCTGGTTACGGATGAATCCTTCATGGCTCTCTCCTTCGATCCTATCTGAAAATATCCATCGTGATCTCGGTGCCGGGCTCGAGCCTCGCTATGTGCTCCGAATCCTTCAGCTCCAGCAGTTCCCGGTACATTTCGATGCTGCCGTCCAGTACAAGGATGTCCGTATCCATGATCCCGGCGAGCTTCTCGAGCTTTTCCATGGTCTCGGGATCCACCTCGTCCTCCAGCTTCATGTACACCAGGTGCCTGTAGTTTCCATACATGGCCTCGTAGATCATCTGGGTGCGGCTTTCACCGTATTTTTTCAGCGTCTCCTGATACATGACGTCGGCGTTGCGGCGGGTGGAGAGCCAGCCGCGGCTCAGGAAGATGGAGGAACGCCTCAGGTCCATGTAATCGGGCCGGTGGCACATATCCGCGTAGATGCAGTCGTCTCCCCTGATGAAGATCAGAGTCGATGTGTCGCTCTTTATCCCCAGCAGGGCATTGCCGCACAGGGCGTAGGTGATGATGATCTCGTCATAGCCGGCAAGTTCGTCTATCTTTTCCTGCAGGACGCTTTTCAGGTTCTCAGGAACGTTGTGAAGCTCCGCGTCCAGCCAGAACACGTCCGCTTCATAAGGAAGGGACTCGACTATGGGTTCAATGTCACTGCGGATTATCCCGCAACCTATGATCGCTCTTTTCATCGGTCTTCCTTATAGACTCTTTTGACTCTCTTGGTTATGTCGCAGGTTATCTCGTAGGGTATGGTGTCCGTCAGGGACGCCAGCAGCGCGGCGTCCACCTCCGGGCCCAGGACCATGACGGTATCCCCGACCCTGAGTCCGTCGATGCCCGTGATGTCGCACATGATCATGTCCATGCACACGCTGCCCCTGATGGGGGCCTTCTGTCCGTTGGCCACCACGTACGCCCTGTTGCTGAGGGCGCGGGCGTACCCGTCGGCGTAGCCGATGGTCACCGTGGCGATCCTCCTGTCGGAATCGGCGGTGTAGCGTCTGCCGTAGCTGATGCTCTCGCCCTTTCTCAGTTCGAAGATGTTGGCGATGTGGGCATAGACGCTCATCACCGGTTTAAGGTGCTCCTGCATCTTCCTGCCGGGCAGCGGTGAGTATCCGTATAGCACCAGGCCCGGCCTGAAGGCGTTGGATACGGGGCAGTCGAAGATCATGGCTGCCGCGGAGTTGGAGATGTGGATGAGCTTAAGATCGGCTCCCGCCTTCTTCAGGGTCTCCACCGCGCCCTCGAAGATGGAGCGCTGTCTTTGTGAATAGGACAGGTCCTCCTCGTCCGCTGTGGAATAGTGGGAGAAGATGCCCTCGACGCTGAGTCCCTTCATGGAGACTATCTCCCGGATCTTGTCCTCGAAACCGGGGGAGAGGGGATCGAAGCCCAGACGGTTCATGCCCGTATTCACCTTTATGTGCACCTTCGTCACTTTTCCCGCCTTCATGGAGTATTCGTTCAGAAGCCTGGCGAACTCAAGGGAATATACCGCGCAGATGATGTTGTACTGGACGACTTCGTAGAACCTGTTCTCGTCGATGTAGCCCAGGATGAGCACCGTGATACCGTTCAGCCCGTCCAGAAGCTCCTCCGCCTCGTCGAGATTGGCCACCGCGAAGTATCTAACTCCTTCCTCGTACAGAGCCCTGGCGCATCTGACGGCTCCGTGGCCGTAGCTGTCCGCCTTTACTATGGCGATCGCTTCCTTGTCTGGATTCAGCCCCTTTACGAAGCGGTAATTCGATCTCAGCGCATCAAGATCCACCACGCAGTATGAATTTGTCATTTCCATAAGCTGTTTCCTTTCGTTTTTGCCTGTTCACAATATGTTGATAACTGTGTCTCAGAGCGGATATATGTTCAACAATAAAAAACCTTCCCAAAAATATGGCTTGTATAAGGGATATTTATGGGATAAAGCGTTTAACATACAAATCCTGCGGTAAAATGCATCAAAGAGGCTGTCAATAACTTCAGCCTCTCTGTCTTGCCGCTTCAAATATTACTATGCCCGCCGCCACCGACGTATTGAGGGAATCCAGCTGTCCCTTCATGGGGATGGAGGCACAGAAATCGCATTTATCCTTTATTACCCGGGATATGCCTTCTCCCTCGGCTCCCGCGATTATCATAAGGGGCATGTCGTAGTCTATCTCGTGGTATACGGTGCCCTTCATATCGCAGCATACGCAGAAGATGCCCTGCTTCTGAAGGCTCTGCATGGTCTGGGCCAGGTTGGAGACCTGGGCGATGGGGATGTATTCCACGCTGCCGGCGCTGGTCTTGTAGATGCCGTCGTTGATGGCGGCGCTCCTTCTCTTGGCGATGATGATCCCGTGGGCGCCGGCGCAGTAGGCGCTGCGGATTATGGCCCCAGCGTTATGGATGTCGGTTATGCCGTCCAGCATTACGATGAATGGTTTCTCGCCCTTTTGCCTGGCTGCCTCGAGGATGTCGTCCACTCCCACGAATTCTATGGGGGAGCAGATGGCCACCACTCCCTGGTGGGCACCGTTGCCGGTCATGGCGTCCAGCTTCCTGCGGTCGGTCTTCTGCACGTAGATGCCCATGTCCTTGGCGGTGTTTATTATCTGGGACATGGAGTAGTCCGAGTCAGTGCTGCTGACGTAGATCTTGTTGATGTTGCGTCCGCTTTTCAGAGCCTCCTTCACGGGGTTGCGGCCCATCACCTTGGCGTATTCCTTTTCTCTCGTTTCTTCCTTACTGTTCATCTGTCTTATTGTCCTCTTCCCGGAAATCCACGTATTTCGCGTATTCGTTGAGGAACGAGAGCTTTATGGTGCCGGTGGCGCCGTTGCGGTGCTTGGCGATGATGAGCTCCGTCTCCTCCTGATTCTCGTATGCTTTGTCGTAGTTGGCCTTTCTGTAGAGCATCAGCACGATATCCGCGTCCTGCTCTATGGCTCCCGATTCTCTTATGTCCGCCAGCTGGGGCCTGCCGTCGCTCCTCTTCTCGGGGCTTCTGGAAAGCTGGGCCAGGGCGATGACCGGGACCTTAAGTTCCTTGGCGATCTTCTTGAGGCCCCTGGAGATGGCGCTGATCTCCTGTTCGCGGTTGGCGTTGCGGTTCAGATCCGTGGCAGTCATCAGCTGCAGGTAGTCTATCACCACCATGTCGAGGCCCTCCTTGGCTTGAAGCCTCCTGAGCTTGGAGAGCATGTCGCCGGTGGAGATGCCCGAGGTGTCGTCGATGAAGAGCTTCACGTCGTTTTCCTTCAGGGTGGAATTCAGAAGGGTGATCTTCCTCCACTCCGCCGGGGACTGGCGGCCCCTTCTGATCTTCATGGAGTTGACGTCCGTCTCATGGGAGATGGCTCTGAGCACCAGCTGTTCGTAGGACATCTCCAGGCTGAAGAAGGCGACGCACTTGCCGTGCCTCATGGCGGCGTTCAGAGCGAAGCCCAGTCCCAGGGCGGTCTTTCCCACGCTGGGGCGGGCGCACAGGAGTATCAGGTCCGAGGGCTGGAAGCCGTTGGTGATCTCGTCCAGCTTCGTGAAGCCGCTGAGGACTCCGGTGCTGACTCCCTCGTTCTGATATATCTCGCTGAGGGTTATCATGGTCTTCGGGACCTCTTCTCTGAGGCTCACGAAGGCGTTGGAGGTGCGCTCCATGGACAGGTCGTAAACGAACTGTTCCGCCTCGTCTATGATGCTCTTCAGTTCGGTGCGGCCCTCGTAGCACTTGTTGATGATATCGCCGAACTTCGTGATGATGCTCCTGAGGACCGACTTGTCCTTTACGATCCGGCAGTACTGCTCGATGTTGGAGGTGAAGGGCACCATGTCCTGGAGCTGCGCTATGTAGCTCACCCCGATGTTCTGCATCTTGCCGTCGGAGGTGAGGCGGTCCATCACGGTAAGGGAATCCACAGCCTTGCCCTCGGAAGCGAGGCGTTTGATGGCGGAGAAGATCCACTTGTTGCGGTCTATGTAGAAATCGTCCTCCGAGAGCATGGCAACGGAGGTCTCCACGGACAGCTTGTCCAGGAGCATGCATCCCAGCACTCCCTGCTCCGCATCCTCGCTGTAGGGAGGGGTCTTGATGTTTTCCAGAGGTGCCATCAGCTTTCCGCCTCGACCGCCAGGAAGACCTTCGCTTCCACCTGGGGATGGAGCTTTATTCTTATCTCATAATTGCCGGTGCTCTTTATGGTGTCGAAACTGATCTTCCTCTTGTCGATGCTGACTCCGGCGGCCCCGCCTATGCAGTCGGCCACTTCCTGGTTGGTTATGGCGCCGTAGAGCTTTCCGCTGGAACCGCACTTGACTTTGAGGGAGTAGGTCTTCAGATTGATGATGTCCCTGGTCTTTTCCGCTTCGGCCCTGATCTCGGCTTCCCTGGCGGCGATTTCTGCCAGTTCAGCTTCCAGGGCCTTCATGTTCTCGTCGGTGGCGGGCACTGCCAGCTTCTTTCTGAAAAGATAGTTCTGGGCGTAACCGTCCTTGACTTCGATTATCTGCATCTTCTTGCCGACGTCTTCCACGTCCTGTTTCAGAATTACCTTCATTTCTTCCTCCGTAACAATTGTATTATTCCGCGCTGCCTTCTCTTCTTCTGGCTTCCTCCACGATCTTCTCCGTGGCGGAGGCTCCTATCCTGGTGGCTCCCGCATCCCAGAACGCCAGAACGTCGTCGAGGGTCCTTATGCCTCCCGAGGCCTTGACCTGGATCCCAGCTTCGACGCTTTTCTTCATCAGGATGACGTCCTCCAGCAGAGCGCCGGAGGTGCCGAAGCCCGTGGATGTCTTGACGAAATCCACCTTCGCGCGGCTGGATATCTCGCATGCCTTCACTATCTCGTCCTTGGTGAGGTAGCAGTTCTCGAAGATCACCTTGACGATGGCCCCCTGCTCCGCGCATATCTCCCGGATGGTATGGATGTCCTCGTAAACGAGATCGTACTCCCCGGACTTGAGAAGCCCGATGGGCAGCACCATGTCCACCTCATGCACTCCGTCCCGGAAGGCCTGCCGGGTCTCCTCCGCCTTGGCGGCGGTGGAGCAGTTTGCGTGGGGGAACCCCACTACGCAGCCGCATTCCACGTCGCTTCCCGAAAGTATTTGCCGGGCAAAGGCCACGTCACAGCTTCTGACGCATACGGACTTGGCCCCGCAGCGTATCGCGGTCAGCACTCCCTCCCTTACTTCGTCTCTCGTCATATCGGGTCTGAGCAGGGCATGATCTATAAGTTTTGCCACTTGTTTTGAACTGAGCATGATGGTTTTTCCTTTTTAAAATGATATAATTACTGTACCCTATAGTTTAGCACACTCGCGGGGATGCTGTAAAGCCAAAGGCCGCTTTTGTTTTCCGACACTTTGTGCCGGAGGGCCTTTTCGGCTTGACTGAAGGGTATCTTCGTATTACAATATGGGGACAATCAGGAGGATAAAAACCATGTCGGAAAAAGAAGTACTGCTCACCAAAGACGGATACTATGAACTTCAGGAGAGACTGGAGTATCTGAAGACCACCGCCAGAAGGGAGATCGCCGAAAAGATAAAGGTCGCCAGGGAATACGGTGACCTCAGCGAGAACGCGGAGTACGACGAAGCCCGCAACGCGCAGGGATTCATCGAGGGCGAGATCCAGGAGCTGGAATACAAGATCAAGAACGCGAAGATCATCGAGGACAGGAAACAGCCCAAGGGAATGGTCGGAGTCGGCAGCAGGGTAAGGATCCTGGATCTGGACATGGACGAGGAGATGGAGTATACCATCGTCGGCAGCGACGAGGCCGACCTGGACGCCAAGAGGATCTCCAACGAATCCCCCGTGGGCAGGGCCCTGGTGGGAAGCAGGGTGGAGGACATCGTAACGGTGCAGGCCCCCGGAGGAGATTTCCAGATCAAGATACTGTCCGTTAAGTAAAAATACCACATCGATACAGGGATAACATATGGACAACACCAGCGATACCCGCACCGCGGGGGAGAATACCAACGAGATACTCCGTCTGAGAAGGGAGAAGTTCGATGCCATGATGGCGGAGGGCAAGGATCCCTTCGTTATCAGGAAATACGACGTGACCCATCACAGCACCGAAATAAAGGACGGCTTTTCGGATCTGGAAGGCAGGGAAGTCACCGTGGCCGGAAGGATGATGAGCAAAAGAGTCATGGGCAAGGCATCGTTCTGCCATCTCAGGGATCTTGACGGAGACATCCAGTGCTACGTGGCCCGGGACAGCATAGGCGAGGATGCCTACGCGGATTTCAAGAAGCTCTTCGACGTGGGCGACATCATCGGTGTCAGGGGCACTGTGTTCGCCACCAAGACCGGTGAGATTTCCGTGCACGCGACACAGATCACCATGCTCACCAAGAGCCTTCAGATCCTGCCCGAAAAGTATCACGGCATGACGGATACCGATCTGAGGTACCGCCAGCGCTACATCGACCTCATAATGAATCCCGATGTCAGGGATACCTTCATCAGGCGCTCCCGCATAATCAGCGAGATCCGCCGCTACCTGGACGAGAGGGGATTCATGGAAGTGGAGACCCCCATGCTGGTGCACAACGCCGGAGGCGCCTCCGCCCGTCCCTTCGAGACCCACTACAACTCCCTGGACGAGGACGTGAAGCTCCGCATCTCGCTGGAGCTGTACCTTAAGAGGCTCATCGTGGGGGGACTGGAGAAGGTATACGAGATCGGCAGGGTCTTCCGCAACGAGGGCCTCGACGCCAGGCACAATCCCGAGTTCACCCTTATGGAGCTTTACCAGGCCTACACCGACTACAGGGGAATGATGGATCTTACCGAGGACATGTTCCGCCACCTGGCCAGGACCGTATGCGGCACCACCCTCATACCCTACGCGGAGGCCATGATAGATCTCGGAAAGCCCTTTGAGAGGCTCACCGTGACGGAGGCCGTGAAGAAGTACGCCGGGATCGACTGGAACGACGTGAAGGATACCGCCGCAGCGAAGGCACTGGCGGACGAGAAGGGAATAGCCTACGAAGCGAGGCACGGGAAGGGCGATATACTCAACCTCTTCTTCGAGGAGTTCTGCGAGGAAAAGCTGATACAGCCCACCTTCATAATGGATCATCCCGTGGAGATATCTCCCCTCACGAAGCGCACGCCCGAGGATCCCGATTATGTGGAGCGTTTCGAGCTCTACATCTACGGCAGGGAGATGTGCAACGCCTATTCGGAGCTCAACGACCCGGTGGATCAGAGGGAGCGTTTCCGCGCCCAGGACCTTATGTCCCTCGCCGGTGACGAGGAGGCCCAGCATACTGACGAGGACTTCCTCAACGCTCTGGAAGTCGGCATGCCCCCCACGGGCGGCATCGGCTACGGCATCGACCGTCTGGTGATGCTTCTGACCAACAGCCCCGCCATAAGGGACGTCATACTGTTCCCCACCATGAAGGATCCCGACGCCCAGAAGAAGGAAGACCGGGGCGGCGGCGTGTTCGCGAAGCCGGATGAACCCATAGATTTCTCGAAAGTGGTGACGGAGCCCCTCTATGAGGATCTCGTGGATTTCGAGACCTTCCAGAAGAGCGACTTCAGGGCCGTGAAGGTCCTCGCCTGCGAGGCGGTGCCCAAGTCGAAGAAGCTTCTGAAGTTCACTCTGGACGACGGCAGCGGCACCGAGCGCACCATCCTTTCCGGCATCCATGCCTTCTATGAGCCGGAGGATCTGGTGGGGGCCACCTGCATAGCCATCACCAACCTGCCTCCGAGAGCCATGATGGGCATCGAATCCTGCGGAATGCTGATCTCGGCGGTCCACAAGGAGGACGGCGAGGAGAAGCTCCACCTTCTGCTGGTGGATCCCCACATCCCGCCGGGAGCGAAGCTCTGCTGATACGGACAGAAAACTGATCGAACTCGAGGACCGGTCCCGGATCACGGGACACGGTCCTCATTTTACCCGGGAAACATTCGGAGGGAACGTTATGGATATCGTAATAAAAAAGATGGAGACCGATAGCGAAGTGAGGGGAAAGGCCTATGTCCACTGGAAAGCATGGCAGGAAGCCTACGCCGGCATAGTGGATCAGTCCTTTTTGGATGCCCTGACCCGGGAGAAGTGTCTTGAGATCGCCCGGGCGAAAAAAGACGATACAGTGATCGCCCTGGACGGGG
>JAGACT010000111.1 GCA_017613995.1 Eubacteriaceae bacterium | reverse complement strand
CACTACCGAAAATCATATTACAATAGACTTTTATTATTTTTATCATTAATTTTTAAAAAATCTTCTTCGTCCCGTACATAAAAGGATCCGGGGGATGATCCCGGATCCCTATCGGCTGTATTTATTCTCAGAACTGCAAATAGCCTACTTTCCTCTTTACCTTGTCCAGGACCCTGCCGGAGATGGCGGCAGCCTTTTCGCTGCCGTCCCTGAGGATGTTCATAACATACTCCTTGTCCTTCAGGAGCCTGTTGAACTCGTCCTGGATCGGTGCGAGACGGTCCGCCACGGCTTCTCCCACAGCCAGCTTGAAATCCGCGTAGCTGGAGGAAGCGAAATGCTCCGCTGCTTGCTCTATGGTCATATCGGAGACGCAGGCGTAGATCTCGAGAAGGTTCGAGATGCCCGGCTTGTTCTCCCGGTCATGGATTATCTCATGGCCGCTGTCGGTGACCGCCTTTTTGAACTTGGAGATGATAACGTCGCGGCTGTCCTTCATCAGGATGTAGGCGTTGGCGTTCTCGTCGGACTTGCTCATCTTTCTGGCGGGATCCGCCAGGCTCATTATCCGCGCTCCGCTTTTCGGGATATATCCCTCAGGCACCGTGAAGGTGGGCGAATAGTTGTTGTTGAAACGCTCGGCTATGTTCCTGGCCAGCTCCACGTGCTGGGTCTGATCCGCTCCCACGGGCACCAGATCGGAATTGTACAGGAGTATATCCGCCGCCATGAGCACGGGATAGTCGAAAAGACCGACCCTGATGTTCTCGCCCTGCTTCGCGCTCTTGTCCTTATACTGGGTCATGCGGGACATCTCCCCCATGTACGAATTGCAGTTCAGTATCCAGCACAGCTCGGCATGGGCGGGTACATGGGACTGTACGAACAGGAGGGACTTTTCGGGATCCACCCCCGCCGCGAGAAGCATAGCGGTGCATTCGAAGGTCCTTCTTCTGAGCTCGGCCGGCACCTGTGGCACCGTCAGGGAATGCATGTCGGCGATGAAATATATGCAGTTGTAGTCTCCCTGCAGCTCGACCCAGTTCTTGATGGCTCCGAAATAGTTTCCTATCGTGAACTCTCCCGAGGGCTGTATGCCGCTGAAGATAGTCTTTTTATCCTTATCAAACATTTTGTGTTCCTCTCAGTCTTCCTCGTCGTCCTCTTCTTCCTCTTCCTGGGGCTCGCTCTGGGGCTCGGCGGGCTCCGAAGGCGTCTGCGGTGCCGATGAATCGATATCCACAGGAGTGGGGTCGATATAGACCGCGGCCTTCTGGTTGTCCATGCAGATATAGTACTTGCCGGTCTCGAAGAGGGCCCTGGGTATCTTTATAACGTCGGCGCTGACCCTCTCCCCGTCCGCCGGGATGCTGTCCTTGACGGAACCGTATTCGATGCACTTTTCCAGGGAGTATATCTGCAGGGCCGTGAAGTCGTATTCTCCGTAGAGAACCTTTAAGGGATCCTCCTCAGCGGAGTCTTCGGAACTGTCCTGGGCCTCCTCGCCGGTGGCACCCTCCACAGGCACGGTGAAGCTGTCGGCGGGAGCAATGCTGCGGTAGATCTCCATAAGTTCCGCCGCCTCGTCCCCCTCCGGATCCAGGGGCGACAGTGTGCCGTTCGAATTCTTCGTGAAGGGCTTGAGCATGATGTAGGGAGTGACCTCCCAGGTCTGCTCCTGGCCGGACACGTTTTTGAAGGTATACATCACCGAAACGTAGACATAGTTCGGGTCGAACTGGTAGGTCAGCATGGAACCCAGAACATTCACTTCGTCGAAAGTGACCTCGACGGTGCCGTTGGAAACGCTCTCTCCCTTGTTTATGATCGACAGGGAATCATCCTTTTTCAGAAGGGGCAGGAGCTTTACGGCGCCGAAGGCTATCGCTCCGATAAGTATGACGATGAGGATCCACATGAGAGCAGTCCCCAGCCCGGAGCTTTTGGAGGTCTTTTCGGAACCATCATCGGGCTCTGCCTCGTCCTCCCCGCCGGAAGCTTCCTTTCCCTTCCTCTTTTCCTTCTTTACCTTCTTCTCCTTCTTCTGCCTTCTGCGTCCTGAAGCGGACGCGTCGTCTTCCGAAGGATCTTCGTCCGTATCCGCTGTGTCCTCCTCGGGCCCGCCGGTCAGGACGGGATCTTCCGTGATATCGCCGAAAACGTCCGGCGAAGGTTCCTCTTCCCTGTCGCTTCTCTCCACGGCGGAAGAAGCCTCGAAATCGAGCATGCCGATGTCGGCGGGATTGAAATACTCGCTCAGATCGTCGTATTCGGCGTCATCCACCCGGGTGCCGGTGATGATCCCGGTAATATTGTGTGCTGTGTCCGCAGATGAAACGTCTTCCTCGGTGAGGGAGGCAAATTCATCAAGGTCTTTAACCATAACTGTCAACTCCGATGTGTTATTTCCTTGTTATCTTCTCCACTCCGCCCATGTATGGAACGAGCACTTCGGGAATGGTGATGCTGCCGTCCTCGTTCTGGTAGTTCTCCAGAATGGCCGCGAAGGTCCTGCCTATGGCTAGGCCGCTGCCGTTGAGGGTATGCAGGTACTGGACCTTTCCGTCCGCGTCGCGGTAGCGCAGGTTCGCTCTCCTGGCCTGGAAGTCCTCGAAGTTGGAGCAGGAGCTGATCTCCACGTAGCGGTCGTAGCTGGGCATCCATACCTCGATGTCGTAGGTCTTGGCGGATGAGAATCCGATATCTCCCGTACACAGTTCCACGACCCTGTAGGGGATCTGAAGCTTCTGAAGGATGAGCTCCGCGTCGGCGGTCAGCTTTTCCAGCTCGTCGTAGCTTCCCTCGGGCTCCACCAGCTTCACCAGCTCCACCTTGTCGAACTGATGGTTGCGGATAAGGCCTCTGGTATCCCTGCCGGCGCTTCCCGCTTCTCCCCTGAAGCAGGGGGTATAGGCGGTGTAGTACTTGGGCAGTTCCGTGCAGGACAGGATCTCCCCGGAATGGATGTTGGTCACCGGGACCTCCGCCGTGGGGATCAGGAAGAAATCGTTTCCGTCATAGGTGAGCTTGTAGGCGTCCTCCTCGAACTTCGGAAGCTGTCCCGTGCCGGTCATGGCGGCGCGGTTCACCATAAGGGGAGGCAGGATCTCGGTGTAGGCTCCGGTCTCCTTGGTGGTATGGGTGGTCAGCATGAACGTCTGGATCGCCCTCTCGAGACGGGCTCCCAGGCCCTTGAACATGGAGAAGCGCGCTCCGGAGATCTTGACTGCTCTTTCGAAGTCCAGGATATCCAGATCGGTGCCAAGATCCCAGTGGGGCTTGAACTCGAAGTCGAACTTTCTGGGGGTCCCCCATCTGCGGACCTCGCGGTTGTCAGCGTCGGAACGTCCTATGCAGATGTCGGGGTTGGGCGTGTTGGGGATGGAAAGCAGCAGGTCTCTGAGTTCCGCATCCGCCTGATCGATCTGTTCGTTGATCACCTTGATCTCGTCGGAGAGCTTTTTCATCTCCGCCATGAGCTCGGAAGCGTCCTTGCCTTCCTTCTTGAGGATGGGGATCTGCTTCTGATCGCTGTTCTGCTGGGCCTTGAGAGTCTCGGCCCGGGTGATCAGTTTTCTCCTTTTCTCATCGGCCTCCAGCACGGGGGTTATGTCGATGTCTCCCCTGCGGCTTAGAAGCTCCTGTACTTCCTGAGGATTCTGTCTAATTCTTTTTATATCGAGCATATCAGTTCTCCTAAAAAATTTTGCATTTCTTCTATCAGTTCCTTTTTCTGGGTCGAGAATTCCAGAACCGCCTCGTCCTCGTCTATCCCGAGCTGCGAGGTTATGATGCCGTACATCTTCGCGCGTTCGTTGCGCTTGAGCTTGTCCTCCTTCGTCAGGACCGTCACCGGGGAGACGCCGTAGGAGCGGATCAGTTCGTGCATCCTGATGTCATCCGACGTGGGGGGATGGCGGTAATCCACCAGATGGATCACGGCAAAGTCGGCATTCCTCTTTTCGAGATAGCTCTCGATCAGAGGCCCGAAGCTCTCCCTGATCTTCCTGGAGGTTTTGGCATAGCCGTAACCGGGCATGTCCACCAGGTAAAAGCTGTCGTTTATCAAATAAAAGTTTGCGGTGCGGGTCTTTCCCGGCTCCGATGAGGTCCGAGCAAGGCTCTTTCGCCCCAGTACCGCGTTGATGAACGAGGACTTTCCCACGTTGCTCTTGCCCACCAGCACTATCTCGAAATGCTCCGGCGGGGGAAAAGAGCCCGCCGACGGGGCGCTGGTCACGAGCCCGGCGCTCTTAACTTTCAGCATTTATGTCTCCGAAAACGAATTCCAGCACGTCGTCCACCTTCTCCGAGAAGGAGATGGAGAGACTCTCCCGGATCTTTTCGGGCACGTCCACCAGATCCTTTTCGTTCTGCTTGGGGATGATCACCCTGTCGATCCCTGCCCTCAGGGCCGCCATGAGCTTTTCCCTCAGTCCTCCGATCGCCAGCACCCTGCCGGTGAGGGTCACTTCACCGGTCATGGCCAGTTTCTGGCTGACCGGAAGGTTTCTGATGGCGGAAAGCAGCACGGTCACCATGGTGACTCCCGCGGAGGGACCGTCCTTGGGCACGGCTCCCTCGGGGGCGTGCACGTGGATGGAATGCTCTTCCCAGAACTTGGGATCTATCCCGTAACGGGCGGCGTTGGCCTCCAGATATCCCACCGCGATGTTCGCGCTCTCCTTCATGACCTCTCCCAGCTGTCCGGTGAGCTGCAGCTTGCCCTTGCCCGGGAATATCACTGCCTCCAGGGGAAGGGTGGTGCCGCCGGTGGCGGTCCAGGCCAGGCCGTTCACCACGCCCACGTAGGATGTATCCTCCACCGTGTCGTAGTGGCCCACCTGGGCTCCCAGGTATTCCCTGAGGCTGTCGGAAGTGATCTCCAGGGGCTCCTCGCTGCCGGCCACCACCTTCTTGGCGGCTTTCCGGCACAGTGACGCGATGCTGCGCTCCAGCTGCCTGACTCCGGCTTCCCTGGTATAGTTCTCGATGATCTCATTTAGGATGTCATCGCTGATGATGATGTTGTCCTGCGTGATGCCGTTGGCCTCCATCTGCTTGCCCAGAAGATGGCGCTTTGCGATCTCGAGCTTCTCGTCGGGAAGGTATCCGTCCAGCTGTATTATCTCCAGACGGTCCATAAGGGGCGCGGGGATGGTGGACAGGGAGTTGGCGGTGGTGATGAACATCACCGGCGACAGGTCGAAGGGTATCTCCACGTAATTGTCCGTGAAGGTGGAGTTCTGTTCGGGGTCCAGCACCTCCAGCAGCGCGCTGGCGGGGTCGCCGTGGTAATCCTTGGAAAGCTTGTCTATCTCGTCCAGCAGGAATACCGTGTTGGTGCTGCCCACCTGCCTCAGGCCCGCGATGATGCGTCCGGGCATGGCTCCCACGTAGGTCTTTCTGTGGCCGCGGATCTCGGATTCGTCATGCATGCCGCCCAGGGAAAGCCTCGTGAACTTCCTGCCGGTGGCCCGGGCAACGCTCTTGGCGATGGAAGTCTTTCCGACTCCCGGAGGTCCCACCAGGCAGAGTATGGGGCTCTTCATGGTGCCCGTGAGCTTGAGCACCGCCAGGTACTCGCTTATCCTGGTCTTCACCTTCTCGAGGCCGTAGTGGTCCTCGTCCAGTATCCTGTCGGCTTCGGCGATATCGAATTCCCCGGCGCTTTCCTTTTCCCAGGGCAGATCCAGCACGCAGTCGAAGTATGACTGGGTCACGCTGGCTTCCTGGCTCCCCAGAGGCGTGCCCTCCAGGCGGTCCAGCTCCTTGAGGAGGCGGTCCTTGTATTCCTGCTCTATGGGAAGAGCGTTGATCTTTGTGCGGTATTCGGAAATGCTGTCCGTGCTGCCGTTGAGCTCCCGGTCGATGAGCTCCTTCTTCTCCCTCAGATAGCGGTGCTTCTGTTCCTCGGCGAAGTTGGAGGCGATCTTGGACTCCAGCTCCACCTCCAGCTGGGCGGTGCGCAGGGACATGTCGATGTACTCGATGAGCATCTTCATCCTCTGCTTCGTGTCCAGGCACTCCAGGGCCGAATAGAACTGCTCCTCGTCCAGGGGCGACATGGCGCTGATGTAGTCCGCGCCGTCATCGGGCATCATCCTGTCAAGACCCGACTCCTTTTCGTCGTCAAGCCTCCCCACTATGGACATGAGGTTGTAGAACTTGTCCTTCAGCAGGGAAAACATGGCGAATTCCTCGACGGTATACTCCCTGTTGGAATAGTCCAGCATCTCCACTCTGGCGGTCAGGTAGGGCTCCGTGTCCACGATCTCCTTTATCAGGACCCTGCTCTTTCCCTCGATGGAGACACGGGTGGTCTCCCTGGAGTAGCGCATGGCGCCCTTGATGTCGCAGAGAGTCCCGATGTGTCTTATATCGTCAAGGGTTATATCCTTTTCATTATCGGTGAGTCTGTCGGCCATGACCACCAGACGGGTATCTTCGGATACGCTGAGGATGGCTGAAAGATACTTTCCCCTGTACATGTCCATGGTGTTGGAGGTATAGGGCCCGATTATCATGGCGCTGGTGGGTATAATGGGTACTGTCAGTTCATTTTCGTTTACAGATTCGGTCTTGCTTTTTGAGGTCATATCTGTAAGAAACTGCTTTAACATCTTGTCTCCTTGTTATAGAAATACAACTTATATTATACGATGTAATTGACTCCATAGCAAGAATTTGACTCTTAATAAAAGATGAAGGGATAATTAAAAAGGCACGGGATATCCTCCCGTGCCCTGCACTTCCGGCCTTACACAGTTTCTTCCCTGAGCACCCGGGGATGGGTTCTGAAGTAATCCTCCAGCAGTTCCATGGCTTCTTTTGTGGACGCGCACCAGCCGTACCAGCCCGGAGTCAGGCTCTCCCCCATGATCAGGCCGCCTCTGGAATCGTAGCTCACGCACCAGTAGCGGTAGAGGCAGCACCTCAGAGCGTCCCGGGCCTGGAGGGCGACCTCTTCATCGGAAGAGCCGGCGAGCTTTATGAGATACTCCACTCCGCTGTCCCCCAGGCTGTACATGTGCCACACGTCTATGCTCTCAAGGGTGCCGTCGGCGTAGCGCGAATAGTCATATGAGGCTATGGCGCCGTTCACGTTGCCGAAGCTCATGACGAGAAGGGCAGCGGCGAAAACGACGGCCCCGATGCGGGCCACCCTGACCCCGGGCTTCAGGAGCCTTACGGTCAGTGCCGCGAAGATCAGCATCAGGCATACCATGAACACGCTGGTGACGACCCTGAGATAGGTCATGCCCAGCATGGAGATGTAAAGGGCCATCTTGGAGAGGGCCGTCGCGGCTATGAGCACCGTGAAGCCGCAGATGAACAGGCACAGCCCCAGGCAGGTCCCCCTCATCCTTTCCTTTCCGAAGAGGGAAGCGCAGCGGAACACCACGACGAAGTTTATCACCGCGATCCAGCACATCTCGAAGAATCCCCTCCTGGCGTACTCGGAGATCATGTATTCGCCCCGGAAGGCTTCCGGCAGTATCCCGGAGAAGGCGCTGAAGAAATATGCCAGCTGGGAGAAGAGGTACACCGCGTAGATGCCGCAGATCACCCACAGAAACGAGCTCATCACGGTGGCGTCCGCTCCCCTCGGAGTCCCGAAGGAGGCGGCGGGCCCGTTCTTCCTGAGGCTCCAGCAATAGCTGGTCATAAAGACCGAAAGCACGAGGGCCAGAACCAGCCTGAAGGCATCCTCCGTTATGTCCACGGAAAACGATCGCACGAGGCCCTCGAAAGCGGCGTCGGAGGATACCAGCAGGCTGATTATGAGCGCAGCCGGCAGGATGGCCAGGGCCACTCCCTTCAGGACCTTGAGCCTTCCGGGATCCGATGAGGGCCGGGCCTTCGCTGCGGAGGAGAACATCCTGCCAATGGAACCGAAGGCCCCCCGGAAGAATTCGTAGACGCACGAGGTGATCAGGGACAGGTCCCCGTCCTCCCTTCTCTTGGACACCAGCCCCGTGAAGTACACCAGTGACATGGCAAAGAGCATCAGCAGCACCCACAGGTTCAGCTGGGCCGAAACGAAGGAGAACACGGAGCTCATGGCGACGCACAGGGCGCCCGCCAGCAGGGTGTAGCCGTCGGGCCGGGCGGCGTCCCTGAGAAGATACGCACTAATGACCCCGAAGGCACACAGGTATGAGACCGTGAACCCGAGGCGCATGCCCCCGAACAGTCCCCAGAACACCATCATGACGCTTACGGCGGCAAAGGGCAGTATGAAGCCCGTGTCCCTGGCCTCCAGATCGTACAGGATCCTCACCGGAGGGGTATACACGCTCCTTACCGTCATCCCGGGCTCCGCTCCCGGAGCCGTGCCGTATTCCTGTG
>JAGACT010000110.1 GCA_017613995.1 Eubacteriaceae bacterium | reverse complement strand
ATAGAACTTGCCGCGTTTGTATACCAGCTTTGCCGTACTATACCATCTGATAAAAACTCGAACCGATCTGGGAAACTCAACTGTATTCTCCAGCCAGTACGATCCCAGTGAATGGGGTAAACAACTCAGTGACGATGCTGAATGTTATGGGAAGCTTGACGGCATCCGCCGTAGGCTGACATCTGGCTATACGATATTTATCGAGAAAGTGTGAAGAACTATGTGTGTTATAGATCCTGGCTTCGCCCTACCGGGGACCAGCCCCCGGACCCCCGAGGTTTATCGCTTTGTTCACCAGGGACGATACCATGAGGGGAAACAAACGGATGTTGAAAAAAAGACGATACCTCAACGGCATCGTCCCCGTGTGAAACCAGCTGGCGCTCGGGTCGCTCCTCAGCGTTGCCTTACCCTCCGTTGCTGGCAAGACAAGGATACCACTGAATGACTTTGATTACAATACTACCCGGTCACGTTGTGACCGGGTAAGATGACATTATGTGACCGGGTATTAAGTCCTAACCTGACCGGGAATTATGTCTTTCGTGACCGGCATATATGGCAATATGCAGTCTCCTGTCTTGCGGCTCCGATGAACCGGGCGGATGAAGTCATTTCTGTTGACTCTGTTCCTGCGGCAGATATATATGATGCTCCCTGTACCGAAGCCGCAGTCAGTATAAGTGTTAAAACACCCGCGGCCAGATACCTCTTTTCAGATCTTACTGCGGCTGACGGACATGTGTCGGAGCACCTGAAGCAGCTTATGCACTCGGTGCTCGATACATATCCCTTTTCTTCAGTTTCATTTTTTACGTCTATCCCCATCGGACAGTTCCTGCTGCATGCTCCGCAGCCGATGCATGAGCTTTCGTCTGTTTTCATTCTGAATATCCTGATACGGCAAACAGCCGAAAAGACAGCTCCCAGCGGGCAAAGGTATCGGCAGAACGGCCTTTCGTAGAATAATGACAGTATTATTACGGCTGCCAGAAGAAGCCCCCCGAAAGACAGAAAACTGCTCAGGGATTTCCAGGCACTTGCAGATGAGTATATGCCGAATATGAACCAGGGGGTCATTTTTTCACCGGATTCTCCCATTATCCATAATGAAATACAGAGGGCCAGGATCAGCCACCTCAGGTTTTTCAGGTGACTTTCTGTTTTTCTGTCTATCTTTAAACGTCGATGACCCAGTCTGGAAGAAACTGCCGCCAGGGCTTCCTGCATGCTTCCGAAGGCGCACATGAATCCGCAGAAGAATCTTCCGCCGATGACTGCTGCCAGCATGGTGACGGCTAATGTAATGACGCATGACGCCTGCGATTTCAGTGAGAAAGTCCCTGCCGCCAAGGATATGACGATGCTTTTCATCGATGTAAATATTATGATGAAGGCACCGGGCATAAGCAGGAATGACAGCAGCTGAACCGTGTTTCTGATTATCTGTCTGATACGTATCTTCTTCATTTGATTTGATCCGCTTCCGGTGTTGTTTGTACGCACAGAAAATGATCCTTCAATACTTGTCTCTGTGCTCATACCGATAATAGATAAATATAATTGAAGATTCATTGAAACAGGAAAAAAAAGCGAAGTGCTGCTGTACACTTCGCATTTAAATTTAATAGTCTTTATAAATATGATTATGTGCCTACTCCACGGTTATATCACCGGTATCAGTCTTTATATTCACCACGGAATAACCGTCTCCCTTAACGTATCTGTCGTCGTACATCACAAAGTCTCTGGATATCTGAGTTATACCGCCGTTCTGCCTTATATACATCGTAATGCCGTCGTCATCACTCAGATCCGCGTATATATCCCCGGACATTGTCGTCAGGTCCGCCCTGAGGTCCAGTTCCGTTGGATTGAATTCGATGTTTCCCGTATTGCTGCCGACATAGAACTCCCCGGAGCCGCAATTGACTGATATCCTGCCGTTCTGGGTGGTCACCTGCATAACGGTGCTTTCCGTATCCTCTATATTTACGTTGCCGCTCTGTGAAACGATGATGATGCTGTCACATAATATGTTATCGCAGCATGTGTTTCCCGCACTGGTGGCAATGTTCAGCTCAGATACTGTCAGATCCCTGATGCGCATATTTGCCGCGGGAGCGTCGATGACGATGCTGCCTATGTTCAGATTACTGTTTATTACGATCACCATTTCGCCGTAGGTCCTGATGTATTCGACCGTATAAACACCGTTTCTGTATTCAACCGCCTGAGCGAAATCCGCGGGCTTTCCGTCAATATATATATCAAAGACATCCGATTCGGTACTGTCCGAAGAGTAAATGTCAAGCGAATCACATTTGGTCGTGATCATGATATCGGCGGCGCTTTCGGAGCTTTCTCCTGATGCCCTGCTATCCTCCGACTGGGTAAGGACCATGTCTCCGGCCAGCGACTTCGATCTGTCTGCGATGAGCTTTACTGCTCCGCACAGCGTCACAAGAAGACAGAAGATGATAATAGGGAACAGTATCAGTTTGAGTTTCTTAAACATGGCTTTATTCCTCACACATATTATAGACTATACAGGAGCCGGAGCCGACTTTATTAATTGAAATTTAACCGGGGAAGGATGGTGGATGTTTCACGTGAAACAAAAAAAGCCGGCATAAACCGGCTTTTGGATAGTTTAGAAAATGTTCTTCAACAGTGAATTGATTATCGCCGCTGTCGCGTCTCCGCCTGAAGACTGGGATCCTCCGAACTGGCTGGCGAAGAGGGAAGAAATGATCCCCGTAGCGATGCTTGCTCCCGCAGAGGATTTACCGTTGGATGTCATGGCGGACTTTACGAAGGAAGCCAGCATGTCTGTCATATCAAGTGAGGAATCTGATTTCTTGCTGGTCTTTTTTCCCCTTGCGATAAATGTGAGGATGATGGGTGCGACCATGGAAAGGACCCTTGAGATCTTATCCTTATCAAGGTTTGTGGACTTTGCCATTTTCTCGATGGTCTCGTCGGTGTTTCCTCCGAGGATGTGCCCGATGATCTTCTGTCCGTCAATGATATCCGCGTTCTTTACGGCATCGGGAACATTGATCTTTGTCTTGCTTGAGTGCTGTGAAAGGGCCTTCGCGAGGCTTTCCGCACCCTTTTCAGTGGTGGAGTTTTCTGCCATGGCGGTAAGAAGGGTGGGGATAGCCGCTGAAATGATATCGGTAACTCCTTCCTTCTGTACTCCTGCTGCCGATGCAAGATTTCCGATGGTATCATCACTTAATAATTCCGAGAATAAGCTGTCGATAATGCTTGCTGCCATTTGTTTCTCCTTTACGATAATATTAATTACATGGGCACTTTATGTATTTTAAAGGCCGCATAATAACCACAGTATTATTGTATCACAACAAAAGTTAAAATACTTATCAATTATTATTAATATACCTTAATTATCCGAACCGCTCTTTTTGGGAACGTATTCGTCGAATACTATATCCAGTGACTTTTCCTTCCCGTCCCTTTTGATGACGATATCGGTTTTGTCACCTGCCGAAAATTTCAGAAGGGCCATGGTCACATCCGCGTCCGTATTGATGGCATATCCTCCTATCGAGACGATCCTGTCCCCGGTTTTTACGCCGGCTTTATCCGCCGCCGATCCTGACACGACGCCGGTCACGTATACTCCGTATTCGTTGACCCTGTACTGCATCGACGTGAACACGTCGTTCACGGATACCATGGAGATCCCCATGTATGCCCTTCCCCTGACGTAACCGTATGCCAGCAGTTCCTCAATAACGGGTTTTGCCGTGCTGACCGGGATAGCGAACCCCAGGTTGTCTATGCTGCTGCCGGTGCTCTTGGCGTTTACGATGCCGATGAGCTCCCCATACATATTGAACATAGCGCCGCCCGAGTTGCCGGGATTGATGGCCGCGTCGGTCTGGAGAAGGACCATCGGTTTTCCTTCAACCGAGATGCTTCGGTCCGTGGCGCTGATTATTCCGTGGCTCACGCTTCCGCCCAGTTCGCCCAGAGGATTGCCCACTATCATAACGCTGTCTCCGACCCTGACGGAATCGGAATCTCCGAGAATAACGGGTTTAAGACCGGAGGCTTCGATCTTTATTATCGCCAGGTCAGTCATCTCGTCAGCAGCAACGACGGACGCTTCGTAAACAGTGCCGTCAAACAGTGTCACGGAGACGCTGGTGGCGTTAGCGATAACGTGGTTGTTGGTGACTATGTAGCCGTCTTCCGACAGGATAACTCCGCTGCCGGCTCCGCTGGTGATGTACTGCTGCATATAGATGCTGGTCTGTATCATTTCCGTTGAGATCTGGACCACGCTGTTCTGGGTCATCTCCGATACCTGTGCGCAGGTGAGCTCCGCGTCCGGCTGTTCACCTTCCGATGCGTATCTGATAACTGTCTGATACATCACCGGCTCTGCCGCAGGAGCATTGCGGGACATCAGATAATACGTTATAAGGCCTCCTGCTGTCCCGGAGACCATGGCGATAACTATGGCAAGAATAAAGGAGAGATATCTTTTTGCCTTATGATGCCTTACAGCGGGTTTATATACATCAGCTGCAGAGCTGTATCTGTCCGTCTCCTCAGCGGCCTCCTCGGCTCCCGCAGAAACGGCGGCTCCCGCATCGTCGATTATATTTTCGTAGTTGCTTTCACTCTGCACCGAACCGGTGCTGTTGTCTTCCATTTCCATATAAATGTCTCCATGAACGAATCTGAAACTGTATAAATTATAAGGCAGACGGGCGGTAAAACGGCGGATATTAATCATAATAAAATAATTGTATAATACAATAGCTATTCAACATTCATGGCGCGTTTCTGAAAACATATTAATGATTCGTAAAGCTTTCCCCAACGGTTTTTTATATAAGGGAAAAAGTGATATACTTTAGTATCCAATAGCAAAGACACAGTATTTATCAGGAGAGTTCAATGTTTAAGATCATAACTGACAACGGTGCGGACCTGCCGAAAGACTATCTCAGTAAAAACGACATCGGATGTATGTATCTCAGCACGATTCTCGATGAAGAAATAATTGCGGGAGAGGGAAAGGATCTTTCGGCAGAGGAATTCTACAGAATGCTCAGGGAAGGAGCCAAGCCCACAACATCCCAGATCAATCCCGAAAACGCCAGAGAGTATTTTGAAAAGCATATAGACGAAGCGGACGAATTCCTTTATATAGGTCTTTCATCAGGTCTTTCCGGCACGGTGGAAAGCGTGATCGTCGGTGCTGCGGAAGTAATGGAAAAGCATCCCGACAAGACCATAGAGATAGTGGACAGCCTGACGGGCTCCCCGGGAGAAGGGCTGCTGGTCACCTACGCGGTCAAGATGAGGAACGAGGGAAAAAGCCTTTCGGAGACAGCCTCGTGGCTCAGGGCGAACGCAAAGCATGTCCTTCTCTGTCTCACAGTGGACGACCTGTTCGATCTGTGGAGAGGCGGAAGGGTATCCCGTTCCAGCGCTGTCATTGGATCCATGGTGTCCATCAAGCCTTTCATCATAGTGGACAATGAGGGTCATCTCCAGGTGGTAAAAAAGATAAGGGGAAGAAAGAAATCCCTGGATCACATAGTGGAATACATGGATGAGCATATGGGCAGCTTCAGGGATGCAAACAGAACCATGGTGATAGTAAACCACGGAAATGCGTCCGAAGACGCCGAGTATACTGCGAAAGCCATAAGGGAACACTTCGGATTCGAAAACATCATGATGGGAAATGTCGGTCCCATGATAGGGACCCATACCGGCGCCAGCATAGTGGTGGCCGCGTTCCTCGGTGAGGAACGTTCCTGACAGTATCTGAAAAAAGACCATACGCCCCGGGCGCACGGTCTTTTCTTTATGCGTTTGTATTACTTGATCAGAGCCTTCAGTTCGTCATAGAAATGGATGTCCTTGTATTCGGGAGTCATGCATACCGCATCCCCGTCTGCGGAGGATTTCCATGTGTTGCCGTAAAGAAGTCCGTCGCTCTTTCCTATAACGCTCGGGTGGAGAGTGAGGATCATGTTCGGGACTATGGGCATGTGGTTGGGAACTCCGATATTGACTCCGTCTCCGAGATCGATGCCCATGCCATGGCCGGACCAGATGCCCACCGTGCATCCGTTCTCCGCGACGACCTTTTCCACCGCGGCAGCCACATCCGAAATGGTCTTGCCGGGACGGAATTCCTTTACCGCCGCAGCTTCGGCTTCCTTTATGACGGCCAGGATCTCCTGGGCCTCCGGCTCGGCGTCATGGCTCATGAAGATGGGCCGCACCAGCTGTGTCCAGTACAGGTTCTCACCGCCGACTTCCGCGGAATAGATGAACATGCCGTCTTCCTTGACGGTCTCCCGGGTGGGCCTTGTTATGAATGTATGGGGCTTGAGGGTACGGGTGAGGATGAGCATATCCTGGGCGCCGTGGGCTCTGAGGAAGCCCTCCGCTCCTCCGATAAGGTCGTTCTCGCTTACGCCGGGAGCGATGTTTCTGACTATGTATTCAAAGGATGCCGCCGCCACTTTTCCGGTTTCGAGGATGCATTCCAGCTCGTAATCGGACTTGCAGGCACGCTTGAAGGTGAATTCGTACGTCACGTCGACGTATTCGCATTCGATCTTTTCCAGCTGTCTGTTAAGACCGACGGTCACTTCATTCGGTTCGTATCGTCCGATACGGGGCTTCGCCTTGCCGAGCTCCCTGATCTTCGCATCGATGATCTCGACACCTCCGCAGAGGACGTGGTCCTCGGGGAGCCAGGTGACCATCTGGGCGTTGTACTGCTGGCCGACTGTGGGGACCACCAGGAAGGGAAGCTCGCCCTTCTTCTTGAAAATATATGCGCTTCTGGTGATCAGCGTATAACCGGTCATGTACTTTACGGGGACCTGACGGGTCTGGGCGGATGTGGAAATGAAGAACACCGCGTCAAGATCGTTCTCGTCGATGAGCTCATCGATCAGCTTCATTCTTCTTTCGTACTCTTTTAAAAGAATGTCGTTCATGATTTTTTCCTTTCTTGATCGTAAATAATGATTCTGCTTCTGAAATTTTGTATTTTTACACAATTAGTATATATTTAGCCCGCAGGATTGTCAAGGATAAAAAACTCGGCACTCCAGCCTGCAGCCCGCAAAAAAACAGGCACGCGTAAACGTGCCTGTTTGAAATCTTAATGAGGTTTGTATAATTCTCTTGCTTTCACGGCTATGCCGTCCGCTGTAAGGCCGTGCTTTTCCAGCAGCTCGTCGGCTGTTCCGCTTTCGCCGAAGACGTCCATCACTGCGACGGGTACGCACCTTACTCCCAGACCGGCGGAAGAAAGGGTCTGGCAGACTACGCTGTTGAGTCCTCCCATCACGGAGTGCTCCTCACAGGTTATGACTCCCTTTTTGCCTTCTGCCTCCGCAAGAATGGCTTCGCGGTCCAGCGGCTTGATGGTGCTGACGTTCACTACGGAGCAGTCGATGCCCTCCTGCTTAAGGATATCCGCTGCCTGCAGGGCCTTGGCGACCATTATTCCCATGGCAAATATGGCGATATCGGATCCATGCCTTATGACGTGGGCCTTGCCGGGGACGAAATCGTAGTCGTCACCGTAGATGATCTCGGTTTTGGCTCTTCCGACTCTTATGTAAACGGGACCGGGAATATCCGCACAGGCCAGTACGGCCTTTCTGGTTTCGGTGGCGTCGGCGGGAACGATCACTGTCATGTTGGGGAGGGCGTTCATAAGGGCCACATCCTCCAGCATTTCATGGGTGGCTCCGTCCTCTCCCACGGTGAGTCCCGCGTGGGACATGACGCACTTGACGTTCAGTTTCGGATAGCAGACGCTGCTCCTGAGAGCGTCGTAGTTGCGGCCGGTTCCGAATACCGCGAAGGTGGAAATGAAGGGTATCTTCCCGCAGGCGGCCATTCCCGCCGCCATGTTGGTCATGTTGTTTTCTGCGATGCCGGCGTTGAAATGCCTTTGAGGGAATTCCTTTTTGAAAACGGAGGTCTTGGTGGATCCGGAGAGATCCGCGTCGAAGACTACGACCTTGTCATTAATTCTGCCCAGTTCGGTCAGGGCTTCTCCGTAAGCGTCACGGGTTGCTTTCATCTCAGCCATATCATCCCTCCATTATTTCCTTTATGGCCTCTTCGGCCTGTTCCCTGCTGGGGGCAGTGCCGTGCCATGCGGCCTGGTCTTCCATGAAGGAGACTCCCTTGCCCTTTGTCGTGCGGGCCACCACGGCTCTGGGGCCCGGGCACTCCCGGGACAGAAGATCCGTCACGGCAGATCTGAGCGCGCCGATATCGTTTCCGTCTTCCACTACCACGGTCTCGAAGCCGAAGGCCCGCAGTTTGTCTTCGATGGGATAGATGCTCATGACGTCGGAAACTCTGCCGTCTATCTGCAGGTTGTTGTTGTCCACGAAGACCGTCAGGTTGCTGAGCTTGTAATGGGCGGCGGCCATGAGGGCTTCCCATACGCTGCCTTCCTGCATCTCCCCGTCGCCCAGGAGGGCGAAGACTCTGTATTTTTTCCCGTCGTACTTTCCAGCGAGGGCCATTCCCACGGCTGTTCCTATACCCAGACCAAGGGAACCGGTAGTCATATCCACTCCGGGCACTTTGTTCATGTCAGGATGTCCCTGGAGATGGGATCCGAGCTTTCTGAAGGTGAGCAGTTCCTCCCTGGGAAAGAGACCCTTTTCGCACAGGCACGCGTAGAGCAGGGGGGACGCATGTCCCTTGCTCAGCACGAAGCGGTCACGGTCCGGGTCATCCGGGGCGGGGATGTTCATGATGTCGAAGTACAGGAGGGTTGCTATCTCGACGGAGGAAAGGCTTCCTCCCGGGTGACCGCTGGCTGCGCTCGTCACCTCGTTGATGATGTCGATCCTGATCTGCTTTGCGATTTCTTTCAGTTCGTTTATTTCCATTTCGTTTACCGGTCATTTCCCGGGAAATGACCCGATCCTTTCTGACTATTCAGTGAAAAGGTCTGTTTCAGACGGTGTCGCCGAAGACTTCGCCCACGGATTCACCCGTATGGATGCGCCGGATGGTTTCGGCGAGAAGAGGCGCGATGGAAACGGTCTCTATCTTGTCGAACATCTTCTCTTCGCTGATGGGCACCGTATTGGTGACCACGAGCTTTTCAATGGGCGCGTTCATGAGGCGCTGCTTTGCGGGTCCGGAGAACAGAGGATGGGTGCAGGAGATGTATATCCTCTTCGCTCCCAGTTCCTTCAGAGCCTCAGAGGCTCCTACGATGGTCCCGGCGGTGTCGATGATGTCGTCCATCATAAGGACGTCCTTGCCTTCCACGTCTCCGATGACGCTCATGACCTCGGACACATTTGCCTGGGGCCTGCGCTTGTCGATGATGGCCATAGGCACCCCGATCCTTTCCGCCAGCTCTCTGGAACGCTTTACGCTGCCCACGTCGGGAGCCACGACGATGAGGTTATCCATGTCGAAACCATGGGTCATGTAGTAATTTGCTATGAGGGGCATCGCCTTGAGCTTGTCCAGGGGGATATCGAAGAATCCCTGGATCTGTTCCGCGTGAAGATCGACGCACACGACCCTGTCGGCTCCCGCTTCGGTCAGAAGGTTCGCCACGAGCTTCGCGGTAATGGGGCACCTTGCCTTGTCCTTGCGGTCCTGACGGGAATATCCGTAGTAGGGCACGACCGCGTTGATCCTGCCGGCGGACGCACGGCGCAGGGCGTCGATAGTTATAAGCAGCTCCATCAGGTTCTCATTCACGGGATCGCAGGTGGGCTGGATTACGAACACGTCTCTTCCCCTTACGATCTCAAGGATCCTTACGTAGGTCTCCCCATCCGCAAAATGCTTGACTTCCGTCTGGGTCAGCGGCAGGCCGAGGATGTCTGAGATCTCTTTGTTGAGTGTCGGATGTGCCGAGCCGCCGATAAGTACAATGTTAGAAAATGATCCGTCCATGATTTCACCCCTATTTTTTTATAATTTTTGCTTTGTGCTGCAGACGCTTGCTGCGCTCTATCACCAGAGTGCCGTCGGGGACATCCCGGCTGACCGAAGATCCCGCGGCTATATATGATGAGCTTCCCACGGTTATGGGAGCAATAAGATTGACGTTGCATCCGATGAAGGCGTCGTCCTTTATCACCGAAGGATGCTTCTTGTTGCCGTCGTAGTTGGCGGTAACGCTGCCGCATCCGAAGTTGACGCGCTGACCGACCTGGGCGTCGCCGACGTAGGAAAGATGGGGGATCTTGGAACCCTCTCCTATGAAGCTGGCCTTGGTTTCGGAAAAGCTCCCGACCTTGGTGCGGCTGCTGAGGCAGGTATCCTTTCTCAGGTGCGCGAAGGGACCGACGGTGTTCTCGTCTCCGATACGGGAAGACTCTATCACACTGGTATCGATCAGGTTTCCTTCCCCTATGACGGAGTCTTCTATCCTGGAGGAGTATACGGTGTTGTTCTTTCCGATCTCGGTGGAACCGAGGATGACCGTACCGGGATATATGCACGTGCCCTCACCGATCTTTACGTATCTGTCTATATATGTGCATTCGGGGTCGATGATGCGCACCCCGTCCAGCATCAGCCTTTTGTTGATCGAGGCGCGCATGGCCTTCTCGCAGAGGGAAAGCTCGTAGCGGTCGTTGGCTCCCAGTACAACGTTGGGATCCTTCGCGCTGTAGGCGAAAACGCGGCCTCCCCGGGAAGCGGTTATCTCGATGGTATCCGTAAGATAGTACTCACCCTGGGCGTTCTCGGGCTTCTTCGACATGATCTCGTCAAGGGCCTGAGTCAGGCGGCGGCTCCTGAAGATGATGGTGCCGGAATTGACCTCGTTTATGAGCACCTGCTCGGCAGTCGCGTCCTTTTTCTCCACGATCCTCTCGAAGTTGCCTTCTTCGTCCCTTATTATGCGGCCGTAGCCCGCAGGATCCGGCAGCCGGGCGCTGAGAACGCAGATGTCCGCGTTCTGCTCTTCAAAGAAGCCCACCAGATCCGATATGGTCTCTCCCGAGACCAGGGGAGCGTCTCCGCAGAGCACCAGGACAGCGCAGTCCTCGTTTTCAAAAAAAGAACGGGCGCAGTTCAGTGCATGGGCAGTACCGAGCTGTTCTTCCTGGAGATAAAATGTCAGATCCTCCCCGGCGTTTTCCCGGACCATTTCGCTCCTGTATCCGGTAACAGCTGCTATCTCGCCTATGCCAGCATCCCGTATGTTTTCAGCCACATGTCTTATCAGTGTATCGCCGCAGATCGTGCTCAGCACCTTCGGCAGATCGGACTTCATTCTCTTGCCCTTGCCTCCTGCAAGGATCACCGCTTTCACATTCATTGGCTTTTCCTCCGACAGACATCGTCTTTGACTAAATTATACAATATCAGCCGGAGGAATACAATTCTTAATCGCGCCGCATCAAAAAAACTCCCTTGAAAAGGGAGTTTTTGTCAGTGTGCCGGGCATGGCACGATTCTAGCTGGTGAAAGTCCAGCCGCGGGTAGTTACCGCCAAGCGTAGTGAACCGCAAGCCT
>JAGACT010000011.1 GCA_017613995.1 Eubacteriaceae bacterium | reverse complement strand
GTACGCCAAGGTCGCCGGAGACAAGGCATCCGATCTGTTCAAGGCAGCCGCTGACGCCGTTTCAAAGCTCTACGGTGACGCCAAGTCCCGTCTCGAGATCGAGAAGCTGGGCCTGGTCATGAACAAGAAGTACCGTGAGCTCGGAAAGCTCTACTTCGAGACCAAGATGAGCGGCGCTGAGCCCGATCTCACGTCCCTGATGGACGAGCTGCGTATCCTCAGCGAAGCAGTCGATGCCCTCAAGAATAACGAACCCGTTTCGAAGGAAGCCGAGGAGATCCTCGGAAAGGCCGATCCCGCAGACGAAGCTGCGCAGGAAGCGGCAGAGAATTCCTACTTCGACGAATTATAGGTCACCAGGGCTTTAAGCCCATGTTTACCCCCAGAGAAAAGACCGTCCCCCGGGACGGTCTTTTCCGTTTTCAGATGTTTTTTCTCTTAATTCGTCCCGGCAGAGCCCTCTTCGCAGGAGAGCGCGATCAGCTCCAGCGTCACCTCCAGGGACTTTTCGAAGGAGGAGAGTGGCAGGAATTCCGCCAGGGAATGAAAGTTGTGGGCACCGGTGAAGTAGTTTGGCACCGGGATGCCCCGGGCCGACAGCAGGGAGCCGTCGGTGCCTCCCCTCATGGCGATGTCCTTGGGCGGGATTCCCAGGTTCTCCATGGCCCTGAAGATGTGATCGACACAGACAGTGCTCTTTCCCCTCAGGGAGTCCTCGATGTTTGAATAGGTGTCGGAGATCTGAAGGCTCACATCTGACGCGGGATGCCTTTCACCGATAAGGGAGCACAGCTCCCTCAGGCGGGACTTCTTCTCATCGAAGAGCTCCCGGTCGTGGTCCCGGATGTTGAGCCGGATCTCGCAGCGGGATACGTCCCCTTCCACGGAAGTCACGCAGACGAAGCCCTCGGTGCCCTCGGTCTTTTCCGGCACCTGATCGGGATCCAGGGAGCCTATCAGTTCCGCCGCCAGGCTGACGGCGTTGACCATCACCCCCTTGGCTGACATGGGATGGGCGTTCACCCCCCTGATGGTTATCACCGCCGAGGCGGCGTTGAAGGTGCGGTAGGCCACCTCCCCCGCTTCGCAGCAGTCGATGGTATAGGCGTAGTCCACCGGGAAACGGGACAGCTCCAGTGCCCCCGCTCCCCTCAGGCCGATCTCCTCGTCCGGCACGAAGGCCACATATATGTCCCCGTGGGGACGGCCCTCTTCGGTCACCTTTTGAAGGGCGCACATAATGTTGGCTATGGCGGACTTGTTGTCCGCCCCCAGGACCGACGTGCCGTCTGAGACCAGGATGTCGTCGCCGATGTAGCGCTCCAGCTCGGGGTGTTCCGCCACCGGGATCCTTCTTGTGCCCTCCGCGTCCTGCAGGATATCCCCTCCGGAATAATTTCTGATAAGAAGGGGCGCGACCGTATCCGACGCTCCTATGTCCGCCGTATCCAGGTGGGCGACCCATCCGACGGCGGGTGCTCCTTCGAGACCTTCTTTCGCCGGAAGCCTGGCCGTAAGGACGCAGTGTTCGCTCAGATGTATCTCCGTAAGCCCCATGCCCTCAAGTTCCTCCCTGAGCATGCGGGCCAGTACCCACTGCCCGGGGCTGGAGGGGACTTGCTCGTTTCCCTGATCCGACTGGCTGGGGACCGACGCGTATCTTACGAATCTTTCGATGAGTTTCTCTTTCGTATCCATTTGTGCCTCCGGGACAATTATACAACAGAAAAGCCGCGCTGAGCGCGGCTTGGAGTATATGTCAGAATGCTATCAGTTTAAGCTTTTTCCAGTACCCGGAAAGGAAGATGCTGCCGCTGTCTGTACCGAAGAGCTCTCCGTCGGCCTTCAGCTCCACAGGGCTGTTCCAGCTTATGCAGATACCCTCATTAAGGCCGATCACCAGGGGGCTCGCATCCCCCCTGTTGGGCAGGATGGGCGCGATCTGGGCCACCTCCAGTCCGTTTTCCAGCACGGAGCCTCCCGCGGAACGGTTGATGCCGGTGGATCCTATGGTGGTGGAGGCGATAATGCCGCTGGACACGGTCTTGTAAATCTCCCTGCCGCCGGGTCTGGATACGGTGAAAGTGGCGATACTGCCCCTGACCATGGCCACCAGGTCGTTCACTATGGCCTTTTTCCCGTCGGCGGTGAGCAGGGCACACTCCTCCACGGCAATGTCCCCGGAGACCAGCTTCGGGAGCTTTTCGGAAAGCTCGTCCTCCTTGATCCTGGAGTAGTATCCGAGGCTGCCCGCGTTTATCCCAACCATGGGCAGATCGAGGCCCAGGGCGGTGTGGGCGCTTCTGAGCATGGTACCGTCCCCACCGAGGAAGATCACCGCGTCGTAGCTTTTTTCGGGATCGCTGCTCCCGTCGGGGTGGATGTCGCACGCCGCCCCCAGGGATCCCAGGATCGCCGTAGCCTCGGAAAGAAGGGAGGCCGTCTTTTCCCTTGTCAGATTTGGTATCACAAGAAAGCTTTTCATTTTTTTACAGTTCGCCGATTATCCTTCTGTATTCCATGTTTCTCGCCGCGGCGATCCCCGCCTTCATGGCCCTGACCACCGTGGAAGCCCCGCTCTGGGCGTCCCCTCCGGCGTATACGTTGCCGTAGCTGGTGCGGAAGTTTTCATCCACCGTGAAGCATCCCCACTTGTCCGCCTCAAGACCGTCGTTGGCCCTGGCGATGGAGGGATCGTTGGAGAAGCCCAGGGCCAGCACCGCAGTATCCACATCCAGGACGACCCTCTCCTCGGTCTCCACGGGGCGCCTTCTGCCGGAATCGTCCGGCTCGCCCAGCTTCATGACCGCGCAGATGGCTTTGCAGAGCCTGCCGTCTTCCCCCGCCACGAATTCCACGGGGTTACGGAGGGTCAGGAACTCCACTCCCTCTTCCTTTGCGTCCTCCAGCTCCGCTTCGCAGGCCGGCATCTCGGCTTCGGTCCTTCTGTAAACGATGTAGACCTTCTCGGTCTGGGGAAGCCTTATGGCGTCCCGGGCGGCGTCCATGGCCACGTTTCCGCCTCCGGCCACCAGGACTCTCTTCCCGCTGCCGTCAAAGTGCCTTCTTCCCTGCTCGTCCATGGGGGCGAGGTTGATGGAGCTCAGGTACTCGGAGGCGGCATAGACTCCGGGGATATCCTCTCCCGGGATGTTCATCGCATTGGATATGGGGGCGCCCACACCCAGGAAAACAGCGTCGTAGCTCTTTCTGAGGGAGGAAAGGTCCGTGATCTTCTGACCATAGCGTATCTCCACCCCGAGGCTCTCCAGCAGGTCCTTCTTCGCCTGAATGGCGGCTCTGTCCAGCCTGTAGGAAGGTATGCCCCAGGTGAGCACTCCTCCGAAGAAGTCCTCCTTTTCCAGGATGGTCACCTTCCAGCCATTCTTCGCCAGCACCTCGGCGCAGGAGATCGAAGCGGGGCCCGCTCCGACGCAGACCGCGGTCTTTCCGTTGGGACGGGGACGGCCGTCCTTCGTGAGGCCCTCCTTCTCGGCCCATTCGGCGACGAAGCGCTCCACGCTGCCTATGGCGACGGCTTCCCCGCCGATGCCGTGGATGCAGCCGCCCTCGCACTGGTCCTCATGGGGACATACGGTGCCGCAGATGGCGGGAAGCACGGTGTTCTCGCAAAGGTACTGATAAGCCAGTGCGAAATCCTCCTTCGCCACCGCCTCCATTATATATGGTATCTCGTTGTGTACGGGACAGGCCTTCCTGCAGCGGGCGTTGACGCAGTTGAAGCAGCGGGAAGCCTCCGCCACCGCCTCCTGCCTCGTATAGCCCGGCATAAAGGGCCTGAAATCGTTCTTTCTTTCTTCGGCGGGCACTACCGCCATCTCTGTCCTGGATCTTTCGTACATGATATCTCCTTTTATATTTATAATTATACGATATTTCTGAAGCCGTGAAAAGGTTTTTGCACATGATGCCCGATGGATGGATCCATACGAGTTAAGACATCATACATCTGTCAAAATACTATCACACAGGGTGAGATAAATCAATCGGTTTTTTTCGAGATGTGCGGGGCACATCTCACCGATCCCTTATTTTTACCGTAATTACGCGGTTTTCGGATACATCAGGCAACTTTCTAAGATTAAAAAATGCCTCCCCCGTCATATTTCGCTTGCAATTACCGGAGACTGATGATAGAATCACCCCGGGATGTATGATGTCTGTTTACATACATCCGCAGATACAATCAAAGGAGATATAAATGGACAATAAGAACACGAACAGTTACAAATGGGT
>JAGACT010000109.1 GCA_017613995.1 Eubacteriaceae bacterium | reverse complement strand
TCCTTTTCAGGCACGTGGCCATGACCACCGGGTCCAGTATGTGTATGTGATTGCAGCAGATGACGACGGCGCCGTCATCCGGCACGTTTTCCATTCCGGAGGCCTTGATGCGGTAGCCTATCCGGAGCAGAACGATAAACAGGGCTCTGCAGAAACCGTACATCAGATGCTTCCCTCCCCGACCTTGGAAATGATGAGTCCTATCACTTCTTCCAGGCTCATTCCGGTGGTGTCCACCAGCACCGCGTCACGGCTCACCGCCAGGGGAGTCGCCTCCCGGGTGGAATCGTACTCGTCGCGCCTGACGATGTCCTGCTTAATGTCCTCCAGGGAGCTTTCGATGCCCTTGTCGGTGTTCTGCTGCCATCTTCTGCGGGCCCTCTCCTCCACCGAAGCGTCGAGATAGAACTTGTAGGGGGCGTCCGGCATGACCACGTCGCAGATATCCCTGCCCTCCATGACGATGTCCCGCCCGGAAGCTACGGCCTTCTGCTTTTCCACCATCTTCTCCCTTATCAGGGGGTTGGCGGAGATCGGGGACACGGCCCTGTCTATCTCGGGGGTCCTGATCACAGATGTGATGTCCTCCCCGTTGAGGAGGATCGTCTTGCCCTCGAAGACCAGATCGAAATGCTCGAAGGCGTCCAGGATCTGTTCGTCCGCGGGGGACGTGCCGAGGCCGTTTTTCAGGCAGAAAAATGCAAACGCCCGATACATTGCACCTGTATCAAGGTACAAAATACCGAGCCTTTCCGACAATTGTTTGGCCACCGTGCTCTTGCCCGCGCCTGCGGGTCCGTCTATTGCAATCTGGATAGATCTTTCAGTCATTCTACAACACTCACCGATAATTCGATTCATTATACACCAAACGGGATGCAATTCAATCCCGTTTGGCGTTAAATTTTTGTTAATCTGCCGCGGATATGCCCGCCAGATATCCGGTGGAAAAGGCCAGCTGGAGGTTGAAGCCCCCGGTGAAACCGTGCAGGGCCAGCATCTCCCCGGCGATATACAGTCCGGAAAGCTTTCTGGAGGACAGAGTGGAGGGATCCACCTCCCTGACGTCCACCCCTCCCCGGGTTATTATCGCCTCGGAAAAGCCTCCCGGCTCCTTTATGTCCAGCCTCAGGTTCTTTATGGTGTCCACCAGGTTCTTTCTCTCCTGGGCGCTGATGTGGCTGACCTTCTTGTCCAGGGGTATGCCTGAAAGAAGGGCCACCTTCGATGCCAGGGAAGCGGGGAAAAGCTTGCCCAGGCTGTTTCCGAAGTCCTTCAGATGCATCTCGGAAAAGTCCCTGAGGATCCTCTTGTCCAGCTTTCCCTCGTCCAGGGCGGGCTTCAGGTCCAGCGTGAGGTATGCCTCCTGCTTCACATCGTAAAGGCAGCTCAGGGTCAGTATTACGGGTCCGGACACCCCTTTGTGGGTAAAGAGCATCTCCCCGAATTCGGTGCGGACCTTCCTGCCCCTCTGCCAGAGGGTCACACTGACGTTCCTGAGGGAAAGCCCCGCAAGATCCGCGGGCCAGCTCTGGGCCGTCACCATGCCGCACAGGCCCGGGCAGGTGTCGGTGATGCGGTGCCCGGCTTCCGACGCCAGCATGTATCCGGAGCCGTCGGAGCCCGTGGCGGGATAGCTCCTGCCCCCGCAGGCCAGGATGACCGCTTCGGCCTCCCAGGTCCTTCCGTCATAGTCGGTGACGCCCGTGACGCGGCCGTCCTGAGAGAGGATGCTTCTGACCCGGGTGTTGAGCACCACATTCACTCCCCGCTGCTCCAGCAGGCGGGTCAGGGCCTTCGTGACGTCGCTGGCGTGATCGGATACGGGAAACACCCTGTTTCCCCTCTCGGTCTTGGTCTCCAGCCCCCCTTCGGAAAGCATGCCCAGCAGGGCGTGCTGGTCCAGCGCGTAGATGGAGGAATAGGCGAAGGAGCGGTTCTCGAAGACGTTGTCCAGGAAATCCTCGATCTCGCAGTCGTTGGTCAGGTTGCAGCGGCCCTTCCCCGTTATGTATATCTTTTTTCCAAGTTTTTCGTTGCGTTCCAGCAGGGTGACTTCGCATCCCCCGCCGGCGGCGGCTATGGCCGCCATCATGCCGGAGGCTCCGCCTCCCGCCACCACGATCCTTTTCATAACGTGATCCTTTCAGTGAAAAAGAAAAAAGCCCAAAGGACTTGGGCTTTGAGGTTTTTGTCTCAGACGATACCCATGATCATCTTTCTCGTGATATCGCCGATCTCGAGCTTCATGGTCCTGATCTCCTTGCGGAGAGCCTTGATGGCCACTGTATCTTTATATTTACCCTTGGTAAGCTCGCGGCCGAGCTTCTTCTGCAGCTTTGCAAGCTTCTTTCTGGCTTCGATAAGAGTTTCTGCGTTCATTTGTTTCACCTCATTTCTTTAGGTATTGATTATATCATACTTTGTTATCAGTTTCAAAGCGCACAGCCAACTTAATTGTCACAAAGTGATCCGGCTCGTGTCGACCCTCTCCCCGTCCGGGTTTATTAGCACCGCGAAGATGGCCAGACGCTCCGGGGAATTGGTGGCCACGCAGGTGGACAGGGTCAGCACCCTGGAGTCGTCGGTGACGACGGCGGAGGAGTACACATAGGAGCGGTACCTGAGATTGTCCGCGAAGTCCGCCATGGAGGGATAGTAGGGCGAGCGGTAGTCCTCGCTACCGTCCAGCACCACGGAGGCGAACACCTGGTAACAGTAAGTTTTGTCCTCCAGCATCATGTAGATGAAGGGATGCTCGAGATAGTAGGACTGGTCCCTGTAGTATTTCAGGGAGCTGAACATGTTGCCGTCGTAGGTGGTATGGCCGTACACCACGCTGTTCATGTCCCTGAAGGTCGAATCGTTGTCGCAGTCCAGGAAGGGACATCCGTAGGGGGAATACTCGTCCCTGAAGGATACCTGCAGGTAGTAGTCGTTGTTGCTGGCCTGGCATACCGGCATGTCGATGTCGGTGCCCGGGATCATTATCCATCCCACGTAGTCGCTGTTGATGTTCTTCAAGGCCGAATATGAAACGGAGGCCTGCATGTCGAAGTCCACCTCGCTGTCGTCGGGATAGACTATCTGGGGACGGTACTCCTGAATCTCGCTGATCTCCGCCTTGGAGTCGGTCCTGTAGCTTATATCCTCGTATATAAGGATGGAGCACACGCATATGACGATGACGCAGAAAGCCGTCAGTATGTCGTAGAACACATTGCGGCGGCGCTTGATCTTTCTTCTGCGCTTTTCGGCTGCGCGTTTTTTCCTTCTGTTTACTTTCAGGATGGTTTCTTCTATCATTTCATACCCTTCCACTGTGGATTATAGCACAACTGGGGAGAAGATATCCAAACTGCCGCCACGTTAATCTTATTTTAACGGCACGAATAGGGTATCCTCTCTCCTGCGCATGAGGCGAGCCGGCAGTGCCGCCCTGTCCCGTTAATACCGTCTTAAGCCCGCACCCATGCAATTTTAATTATTGAATATGCCGTACCGCCCCTATGATGTGATATAATAAATCGATAAAAAAGAAAAATATTCGGGAGTGGAACATGATCGATTTCGTCAATGTTTCAATGCAGTATGAAGGCGAGGAGGGATACGCCCTCAGGGACATCAACCTGACCATCGACCAGGGCGAGTTCGTTTTCCTGGTGGGAAAGAGCGGCGCGGGAAAATCCACCTTCATTAAGCTCCTTCTGAGGGAAATGGTACCCACCGAGGGCACCATAACCATCTCGGGAACGGATCTTAAGGAGATAAGCGACCGCAAGCTCCCCTACTACCGCAGGAGGATCGGAGTGGTGTTCCAGGATTACAAGCTGCTGGAGAACCGCACCGTGTTCGACAACGTGGCCTTCGCCATGGAGGCAGTCCAGGCGGACCCCAAGAACATCGCCAGGATAGTGCCCAAGATCCTCTCCATGGTGGGACTCAGGGACAAATCCAGAAAGTTCCCGGAGACCCTCTCCGGAGGAGAACAGCAGAGGGTCGCCATAGCCCGTTCCATAGTAAACAACCCCCGTATCCTCATCTGCGATGAGCCCACGGGCAACCTGGATCCGGTCACCAGTTCCGGCATCATGAACCTGCTTCTGGACATCAACAAGCTGGGGACCACAGTTATTATCGCCACCCACGACATCACCATGGTGGACAGGCTCAAGAAGAGAGTGCTGTCCCTGCAGAAAGGTCAGCTGGTGGGCGACAGGGTAGGAGGATACTACAATTGAAACTCTATACGATCAAGGTCTTCTTCAGGGACGCAGTCAACAACATACGGCGCAATTCCGTGATGAGCGTGGCCAGCATCCTTTCCGTGGTGAGCGCGCTGGTCATAGTGGGCGTGGTGCTGTCCCTGGCGATAAACATAAACTATCTCACTGACAACATCGAAGCGAACCTGCAGCTCAAGGTCTATCTGGAAGACTCCATTCCCTCCGTGGTCCAGGAGGAGGTCTACAAGGGACTGCTCTCCTGCGAAGGCGTCGGAGACGTGGAATACCAGTCCAAGGCGGAGGCACTGCAGAGCTTTAGGGCCACGCTGGGAGAAAAGAACGCATCCAT
Source organism: Eubacteriaceae bacterium (assembly GCA_017613995.1). GTDB lineage: Bacteria > Bacillota > Clostridia > Eubacteriales > Anaerofustaceae > RUG14186. The sequence continues at coordinate 5,659 of JAGACT010000109.1, read as the reverse complement.
CATCTCCAGCTACACCGAGGAGAACTCTCCCCTGCCGGCAGCCTTCATCGTCACCTTCGAGGACGCCTCCTTCATCGAGACTGCGTATCTCAAGGCGGTGGAGATGGAAGGAGTCAAGGACGCGGTCTACGGTGAGGAGACGGTTAGAAGGCTTCTTAAGTTCAACGCTTTCATCAATACCGTCACCTGGGTGATGTTCGCCATACTGTCCCTGATAGCGGTGTTCATCATCTTCAACACCATCAAGCTCACGGTGTTCTCCAGACGCAACGAGATATCCATCATGAAATACGTCGGAGCCACGGACTGGTACATACGCTGCCCCTTCCTGATCGAAGGGACCCTCCTGGGAGTGTGCGGATCCCTCTTCTCCATACTCCTTCTGAGGAATCTGTACTATTACGTGGTGGGGCTCATCGCCGGCAGCGCCGCGGTGCTGCCCTTCGGCACTTCCCTGGCCCCCGCGTCAATGGTGCTCAGAGAGATATCGCTGATCTTCCTGGTCTACGGCATCCTTCTCGGAGCCGTGGGAAGCAGCTTCTCCATAAAGAAATTTCTTAAGGTCTGAGAGGTTTTTGATGAGAAAGAAAAGGATCCTTCGGATACTGTCCGTTCTCATGGTGCTCGTAATGATCTTCTCCGCCGTGCCGATGATGGCCCTGGCGGAAGACGAAGACGATGACGGCACCGTAAATATCGACGACATGACCGAGGAGGAACAGAGAGCCTATCTCAAGGAACTGGAGGCACAGATCCAGACCTACCGGGACAACGCCAACGAACAGGCCAAGTACGCCAAGGCCCTGCAGGAGGAGATACAGATACTGGACAAGCAGATATCCCAGGTGGAAAAGGAGATCGTGGACCTCAACGCCCAGATAAACGCCGCGAAGCTCAAGCTCGACACCGCCCAGACGAACCTGGAGAAGGCCACCGCTGACAAGGTCGCCTACCAGAAGCAGCTGGAGGAGAGGATGGTGGCCATGTACATGTACGGAGACAACGGCTACCTGGAAGTGCTCTTCGGTTCCGAGAGCTTCTCCGACTTCATATCCAGAGCCACCGCCATCAGCGCCATCATAGCCTACGACAATGAGATCGCCAGGAGGCTCAGGGACACCGAGAACCTGATCGACGCCCAGAGAGCCCTCATCGAGGAGCAGGAGCTGGCGCTGGAAGAGATGATGGTGCAGCTCAAGGCCAAGGAATCCGATCTGGAAGACCAGATGCAGATAAAAAACGACGCCGTGACCCAGGTGGCGGCCCTCAAGGACTACTGGGTGGCCCAGGCGGATTCGCTGAAGGACGAAGCCTACGAACTCAGAAAGATCCTGGCGGAAAAGAATTCCTCCGGAGATTTCGCGAACAACTACACCACCTTCCTGTGGCCGACCCCGGGATACTATACGATAACCGACTACTACGGATGGAGGATATGCCCGTTCCACGGCTACGAGTGGCATTACGGCATAGACATAGGAGCTCCGAGAAACGCCAAGATCATAGCCCCCGCCAACGGGAAGATCCTCAGGGCTTCCTGGTACGGCGAATACGGCAACTGCATCATCGTGGATCTGGGCCGTGACGAGAACGGAAACACCTACAAGTGCCTGTGCGCCCACCTCAACTCCTACGCGGTGGACGTGGGGGACGTGGTGATGCAGGGAGAGACCATCGGATATGTGGGGACCACCGGTAACTCCACCGGATACCACCTGCACTTCGAGATCATCATCAACGGGGACAACGTGAATCCCCTGGAATGGCTTACGAAATAACGGAAAAGAACGCGGGCCCCTTCGGGCCCGTTTTTGAACGAAAGGAGCGCCCATGTGCGGAAGATACCTTTTCCCGGATGAATCCAGCAGGACATACATAACCAGGATGCTTTCCTCCCTGAGGAAAAAGGGGCAGGAACCCGCCACCGGGGACCTGGTCCCGGGATCCATGGCCGCTGTACTGGCCCTCTCGAAGCAGATGAAGCCCGACGCCTTCTGCATGAGGTGGGGCTACAGCCTGTCGGACGGGAAGCTGGTTTTCAATTCCAGAAGCGAGAGCGCCTCCTCGAAGAGCATGTTCTCGGAGGGGATGCGTTCACACCGCTGCCTGATACCCGCGTCGGGATATTATGAATGGGAAAAGACGGATAACGGGAAAAGGAAGTATCTGATCCGTCCGAAGGACGAGGATATATTCTTCATGGCGGGGATCTACCGCACGGAGGATGACGGTGCGGTCTTTTCCATCCTCACCCGGGAAAGCTCCCCGGACATAGCCTTCATCCACGACAGGATGCCGGTCATCTTCCGGGAAAAGGACGCGGGGGCGTGGCTGGAGCTGAGCCGCGACGCGGACAGGATCATCGAAGGCGCCTTCACGGAGATGGAATACACGCCTCAGTAGAAAAGGGGTTATTGCACCTCTTCGGGACCATTAATCATTCGGGGCCTCCGGCATAATGCCGGAGGCCCCGTTCTGATGACTGTGATTTCTGCTTCTCAGTTGGCGAACAGGGAATACGTCACCCTGTCGTCCCTGACCCTGAGGTAGACCTTCTTGGTCTCATAATTCCTGAACTCCACCAGGATGTGGATGGCTTCGTCCCCTGTAAAGCCGGAGAGCTCGGCCATCTCGATGCATGCCGCGCCCAGTTCCGCCATGTTCTCTCCCAGTTCGTCCCAGTCCTCGGGCTTGTCCAGGGGGATGACGTTGGCGAAGCTGTCGTACATGTCGATCCACACGGTAATGGTGCGCTCCTGCTCGTCGAAGAGGTATTCGTAGTAGCAGTATTCGTCGGATATCAGGTTCTCAGAGATGATCTCCTTGAGGACCATGAAAAAGTTGCTCTTCAGAAGGTCTTCCACGTCCTTGTAGCCTCTGATCTCGAAAAGGAGCTCGTGGGCGTCCGTATATTTTCCCTCCGCCATCAGGGCAAGGGCCTTCTGGTAGGTCTCCTCCTTGGCGTCCCTGGGGGGATTGGAGGTCCCGGAAGTACCGGAGGTGTGGTGGGTCGAGGATGAACTGCCGTAGGGAAGCCATCCCTGATCATAGGCATAATACACTCCGAGGCCGCAGACCATGATCACGCAAAGCACGATCAGGGCGATCCTCAGTCCCTTCGAAGTGCCCCTGCCGGCTCCCCGGGGAGGCGCGCTCTGACTGCTCTGGTAGTTCTGCTGCCAGTTCAGAAGGCTCCCGCACACGGGGCAGTAACGGTTTTCCGGGCTCACCGGGCTCGAACATACGGGGCATACGTAACCCGTGTCTTTTTTTCTCATTTTGTACCTCCCTGATGTTTTCTTTCAATAAGGCTCTTTCCGGTCATCTCGGACGGGACCTTAAGCCCCATCACGTCCAGCACCGTGGGTGCGATGTCCCTGAGAGAACCGTCGGAGACGGATGCGACATCATCGGACATGACACAGAAGAACACGTCGTTGGTGGTATGGGACGTTATGGGTTCGCCGTTCTCCATCATGACCTCGGCGTTTCCGTGGTCCGCGGTGACCATTACGGTATAACCGTCCCTCAGGGACGCTTCGTAAACCCTGCGGACACATCCGTCCACGGCTTCCACCGCTTTCTTGGCGGCCTCGAAGGAACCCGTGTGGCCCACCATGTCGCAGTTGGCGTAATTCACGACTATGCATCCGTACTCCCCGCTGTCCATGGCCTCTATAAGCCTGTCCGTGACCTCAAATGCGCTCATCTCGGGCTTCAGGTCGTAGGTGGCCACCTTGGGGGAAGGAATCAGCACCTTCTCCTCCAGGGGATAGCCCTCCTCCACCCCTCCGTCGAAGAAGTAGGTGACGTGGGCGTACTTTTCCGTTTCCGCGATCCGAAACTGTCTCACTCCCAGGGACGACAGGTACTCTCCCAGGGTGTTTTTCGGTATCTCGGGGCCGTAGGCCAGGGATACGTTGCGAAGAGTCTCGTCATACAGGGTCATGCATACGAAGTATACGTCGGGAAACACCCTGCGCCCGAAAGCGGTGAAGTCTTTTTCCGTGAGGGTCCTGGTGAGCTGCCTTGCCCTGTCGGCGCGGAAGTTGAAGAAGACCACGCTGTCGCCGTCCCTTATCGGGCAGGCCCCGTCGATAACGCATGGCACGATGAACTCGTCCGTCACTCCCTTTTCGTAGGAATTTCTGACCGCCTCCCCGGCGGATGAAGCGTGCTCCCCTTCCAGCAGCGTCAGGGCGTCGTAGGCCTTCTGTATCCTGTCGTAGTTGCTGTCCCGGTCCATGGCGTAGTATCTGCCGCTGACGGAAGCTATCCTGCCGGTGCCCTTCTGCTCCAGGTACTCCTCCAGCTGCTGAATGAATCCGGCTCCGGAGGTGGGAAGGGTATCCCTGCCGTCCATGAAGCAGTGGATGAACACGTCCTTCACTCCCTGTCTTTTGGCCAGATCCACCAGCGCGAAGAGATGCTCCAGCGAAGAATGGACCCCTCCGTCGGAAACGAGGCCCATAAGATGCAGGGCTCCCCCCGTATCGAGGGTGCGGCGGCAGGCCTCTGTCAGAGCCGGGTTCTCGAAAAAGCTGCCGTCGGCGATGGCGTTGGATATGCGGGAAAGGTCCTGGAAGATCACCCTGCCGGAGCCGATGTTCATGTGTCCGACTTCGCTGTTCCCCATCTGTCCCGCGGGAAGGCCCACGGCCTCACCGCTGCACTTCAATAGCCCCACCGGGTACTTTTCCCACAGGCCCTTGAGGAACGGGCTGTCGGAGCGGGTCACCGCGTTGTATTCGTAATCCCTTCCGTGACCGTATCCGTCCAGGATCATAAGAAGCGCCTTATTGTCCATAGCTCCTCCGAAAACATGCCGCCGCAGTGCGGCGGCATGTTTCAAATCTGTTCTAATAGTTGATTATGTTTATGAAATCCTCGGTGAGGGCAGCTCCCCCCACCAGGGCTCCGTCTATGTCCGGCATGGCCATCAGGGAAGATATGTTGGATCCCTTGACGCTTCCTCCGTAGAGGATGCTGATCTCATCGGCAGCGAAACCCATCTTCGCGATGGTCTTTCTGATGAAGGCGCATACCTCCTGGGCCTGTTCGTCGGTGGCTGTCCTGCCGGTGCCGATGGCCCATACGGGCTCGTAGGCGATCACCACCGAAGCGGGGGCGATGCCGGAAAGACCGATCTCTAGCTGGCGCCCGATGACGTCGAAGGTAAGGTCCTTCTCCCTTTCGTCCAGATCCTCTCCCACGCATACCATGGGGATCAGACCCTTCTGCAGGGCTTTCTTCGTCTTGAGGTTCACCGTTTCGTCGGTCTCCGCGAAATACTTCCTTCTCTCGGAATGGCCGATGAGGACGTATTCGCAGCCGCTCTCCAGGATCATGTCCGCGGATACCTCGCCGGTGAAGGCACCGGAATCCTCGAAGTGCATGTTCTGGACGCCTACGCGCACCTTCGTGCCCTTCAGGGCCTCCACGGCCGCCGCCACGGAAAGGTAGGGCGGGAATATCACCACCTCGTCCTTCGATCCCATGCGGGATGAAAGCTCGTGAAGGAATTCGGAGGCCTGGGAAGCGGTCTTGTTCATCTTCCAGTTGCCGGCGATAATGTTCTTTCTCATACGGCTGTCTCCCCTTACTCCATAATGGCGACGCCCGGAAGGACCTTGCCCTCCAGCATCTCCAGGGACGCTCC
>JAGACT010000010.1 GCA_017613995.1 Eubacteriaceae bacterium | reverse complement strand
GTTGTGAATACTCCGAATCCGAGATAAGGGACATCTGCCTTGCCTACCGTATCGCCCGGCCTCCCCTGGTAACCGCCTGTGAGGTGGGACAGCACAGCTGGGAGAAAACAGGCACCCAGACGGAGGAGAACTGGGAGGACAGCGACCTTCCCCATACCTACGACGTATACCGCTGCACCGTGTGCGGGGAGACCATGATGCGCTCCAGGGACCGGAGAAACGGATAAGAAAATTGAGGACAGTTTTGTATACAATATTGTATATAATTATTGACAAGACCTGTCCTCTGTAGTAAAATAGACAAAATTCAATCAAATCGATCCTGTTAGAGGTCGCGGGTATCATCAGTATCCCGGATGAAAGGCGCCGCAAAGCCGTTGTCCGGGGGAAAGGGATCCCCGCCGAAGGAAGGAGCTGCGACCCTTCCTGGGCGGACGGACAATATCCATCCGACTGTCGCATTTGCGGAGCGCTACAAATCGATCGGACGTCTTCTTCCCGTATGCGGGAGGACGGCAGCTGCCGACGGGCCATGCAGATGCGTGGGCCGTTTTTCGTATCCGGCCCCCGCCTAACGTAAAGATCCGTTGCGGTAAGTCACCGCGGAAAGGAAGCAGTAAATGACATCACAAAGACCCGTATTCACCGGCGCGGCCACCGCGCTCATCACCCCCCTCACCCCCGATGGAGTGGACTACCCCGCCATGGCCCGTCTCATAGACTGGCAGATAGACTCGGGCATCGACGCCCTGGTAATAGCCGGCACCACCGGAGAGAGCTCGACCCTCACCGACGAGGAGCACAGGGAGCTGCTCAGCTTCTGCGCGAAGCACATCGCCGGCAGGGTGCCCATGATCGCCGGAGTGGGATCCAACGACACCGCCTACGCCCTGTCCCTGAGCGCCCATGCCTGCGAGGCGGGAGCGGACGCCCTGCTGGTGGTGACCCCCTACTACAACAAGGCCACCCAGAACGGACTTATAAAGATGTACACCGCCATAGCGGACGCGGCCACGAAGCCCCTGATACTCTACAACGTGCCCTCCCGTACCGGAGTGAACATCGAACCCTCCACCTACGCGGCACTGGCGGATCATCCCATGATCTGCGGCATCAAGGAAGCCGGCGGAAACATCTCCAAGACGGTGGAGACCTTCGCCCTGACCCGGGGCAAGGTGGACATATACTCGGGCAACGACGACGAGATCGTCCCCATCATGTCCATGGGAGGAAAGGGCGTCATAAGCGTGCTGTCGAACCTGCTGCCCGCCGAGACTTCCAGGCTCTGCCACTGTGCCCTCGACGGGGACTTCGCCTCCGCTTCAGAGATGCAGTGCCGCTACTTCCCGCTGATCAGGGCCCTCTTCAGCGAGGTCAACCCCATCCCCGTAAAGGCCGCCATGGCCGCCATGGGATGGTGCAGCCCCGAGATACGTCTTCCCCTCACCCCGATGGAGGAGGCCCATGAAGCTGTGCTCAGGGGCCTTATGGCCCGGGAGGGACTGCTGTGATGAGACTTCTGGTATCGGGCCTCGGAGGCCACATGGGCCGCCTTGTGGCGGATCTGGCCATGAAGGGATACCGGGGAGCCTCCCTGGCGGGGGGAGTGGATCCCGCGGGGGCGGAGGATCTTGACGTACCCTGCTTCAGCGACTTTTCATCCGTCGGATGCGAAGCGGATATAGTGGTGGACTTTTCCCACCACAGCGTAACGAAGGACCTTCTCGCCTTCTGCGTTTCCCGCAGCCTGCCGGTGGTGATAGCCACCACGGGACAGACCGATGAGGAAAAGCAGATGATAAAGGACGCCTCGGAGAAGATCCCGGTGTTTTTCGCCTCCAACTTCTCCATGGGCATCGCCCTTCTGAGCAGCCTGGTGAAGCAGGCGGCACGGGTCATGGACGACGCGGACATAGAGATCATCGAGACCCACCACATCAGAAAGGCCGACGCCCCCAGCGGCACGGCCCTGTCCCTGGCTGAGGCCGTACAGGAAGTGAGGCCTGACAGTGTCATAAAGACCGGCAGGAGCGGCTTCGGGGTCCGGGAACACACGGACATAGGCATCCAGTCGGTGAGGATGGGAAACGTGGCCGGGATCCACGAAGTGATCATCGGCACCCAGACCCAGACCCTTACCCTGCGCCACGAGGTGCATGACAGGAGCCTCTTCGCGGAAGGGGCCCTGGCCGCCGCGGAGTTTCTGATGGGACAGGAAAACGGACTGTACGACATGGGATCCCTCGTATCAGGCTGAGGGACATCCCGGATAGGAGATAAAAAATGAGAATAGCGATCTACGGATACGGAAACCTGGGAAGGGGCGTCGAAGCCATGGCGGCAAAGAACCCCGACGTGAGCGTAACGGGCATCTTCACCAGGAGGGATCCTTCCTCCGTCACACCGGTGAGCGGGCTTAATGTATATCCCGCCTCCGCCGTCACGGATTTCGGAGGAGACATAGACGTGGTGATAAACTGCGGAGGCTCCGCCACGGACCTTCCCGCGACCACGCCGATGCTGGCCTCCTCCTTCAACACGGTGGACAGCTTCGATACCCACGCGAAGATACCCGAGCATTTCGCGGCGGTGGACGCCGCTGCCCGTCAGGGGGGCAACCTGGCCCTCATCTCGGCGGGATGGGATCCCGGCATGTTCTCCCTGGCCAGGGTGTACACGTCCTCGGCTGTGCCCGGAGGAAACATTTACACCTTCTGGGGCAGGGGCGTGAGCCAGGGCCATTCCGACGCCATAAGGCGCATTCCAGGAGTGGCGGACGCGAGACAGTACACCGTCCCGGTGCCGGAGGCGCTGGAGGCCGTCAGAAGGGGCGAATGCCCGGAGCTGACCACCAGGGACAAGCACCTGAGGGAATGCTGGGTGGTGGCCGAGGAGGGCGCCGACAGAGCTGCCATCGAACAGGCCATAGTCACCATGCCCTACTATTTCGACGAATACGACACCACCGTGAACTTCATTTCCGAAGAGGAGCTTCTCAGGGACCACAGCGGACTTCCCCACGGAGGCAGCGTCATTTACAACGCCTCCAGCGGCTTTGAGAACGAGCATACCCATACCGTGGAATACAGCCTCAGGCTCGATTCCAACCCGGAGTTCACCGCGGGGGTACTGATCGCCTGCGCCAGGGCTGTGCACAGGATGTCCCTGCGGGGAGTCACGGGATGCATCAGCATGCTGGACGTGGCTCCGGCGGACCTCTCTCCCCTCAGCGGGGAGGAGCTCAGACACCTCATGCTGTAGGGAGGAAAACATGTTCATCTGCGACAACATAGACAGAGATTCTTCGGGCGGCCTCACCTTCGCCGGATGCAGCGTAAAATCTCTTGCGGCTCGGTTCGGCACGCCCCTTTATCTTATGGACGAGGACAAAATCAGGCAAAACTGCAGGAGTATCCTCGGGGCGGTGAAAAAGTATTTCGGAGATGCGGGAGGCGTCCTCTACGCGGGGAAGGCCGCCAGCTTCACACGGATGATAGCGATAGCCGCCGAGGAAGGCCTGGGGCTGGACGTGGTCAGTTCCGGGGAGATATATACCGCGCTGAAAGCGGGAGCCGACATGGGAAATGCCTTCTTCCACGGCAACTGCAAGACCGACCGCGACATCGCCTGCGCCATGGACAGCGGAGTGGGATATTTCGTCGTGGACTGCGAAGACGAGCTTTATGCCCTGGAGGAGGAGGCAAAGAGGAGGGATACGGTGCAGAAGATCCTTCTGAGGATCACGCCGGGCATCGACCCCCATACCTTCAAAGCCGTGGCCACGGGGGTGGTGGATTCGAAGTTCGGATGCGCCATTCAGACAGGCGCCGCCTTGGACATGACCGAAAAGGCCCTCTCCTGCCCCCATCTGTCCCTGGAGGGCTTCCACTGCCACGTGGGAAGCCAGATCTTTCTCAGGGAAGTCTTCACCGACACGGCTGCGATCATGATCGGCTTCATGATCTCAGTCAGAGAGAAGACGGGCTACGCCGCCCGGATACTGGATCTGGGAGGCGGCTTCGGGGTCAGATACGTACAGGATGATCCCGATATCGACATACCCTCCTTCATTGAGGCGACGGCGCAGAAGATCATAACCCTGTGCGATGACGGGAACTATCCCCTTCCCCGGGTGATGCTGGAGCCGGGAAGAAGCATCGTGGCCGACGCGGGCATGAGCGTCTATACCGTGGGAGCGGTGAAGGACATCGAAGGATACCGCCGCTACGCCGCGGTGGACGGGGGCATGACGGACAACCCGAGATACGCCCTGTACGGATCGGCCTACACTGTGCTGGCGGAAAAGGAGATCCCCGGGGAGCAGATGACGCGCTGCGACCTGGTGGGCCGCTGCTGCGAATCCGGGGACATCATACAAAAGGACGTCCCGCTGCCCTCATCCCTCAAAAGATGGGATCTGGTGGCGGTATGCACCACCGGTGCCTACAATTATTCCATGGCCTCCAACTACAACAGGCTGGGCCGTCCACCGGTGGTCATGCTGACAGGAGGGGAAAGCTATGAAGCGGTGCGCCGGGAGACGGATGAGGACCTGACGGCGCTGGATCTGTGAAGCCGGATTATTGTATTCGCACTTATTTCCCCCAATATTTGCCCATGTGGTTGACAAGGATTGTTTTAAAGTTATAATGAAAGTATAAAAAAAACACGGAGGTTGACAAACATGCCAAATGCGGAACTGAAAGCTTACAGAGAAAAGCTGTTCACCGATCTTTACACCAACATCGTTCCGGACAGAGTCCCGGTCTATGACGGCTTCTCCTATGAGTTTTATGCCCAGGCAGGGGGCGGAAGCCTTCTGCAGAATGAATACAACATGACGGTGGAATCCCTCAAGGCCCAGATCGACGAGGTCATGAAGATCGCCCAGGGCGACTATGTGGCCTTCAGCACCAGAAACCCCTACTCCATCTTCTTCAGAAAGCCCCTGTGCGAAAACGTGGGCAAGACCGGAATGCAGCAGCATCCCGAAGTGGAGGTCATGAAGGCGTCTGACTACGACGAATTCATCAAGGATCCCTACGCGTTCTACGCCAAACACCTGATCTTCGCCGGCAACCTGGCCTACGACAAGGACGATCCCGTGAAGTTCGCCCTGGCGCTGCTCAGGAACATCTACCAGGCCCAGGACTATCAGAGGATCGCAGGCGCGGCTTCCGCCTACATGAGAGAGGAATACGACTTCTTCCCGAATCCCCCGGCGGGCACCAGCGGATACCAGATGGTACCCTTCGACGTTCTCGCGGACCGCAACAGAGGGTTCTCCGAGATCACCAAGGACATTAAGAGGATCCCGGACAAGGTCATCGCCGCCATGGACGCACTGATGCCCTACTGCATCAGCAGAGCATCCGGAAGCAAACCCCATCCCCTGGGAGCCAACTCCACCATGACCCATATGGGAGCGTTTTTGAGGACCAAGGAATTCGAGAAGTTCTACTGGAAGTACTTCTATGAGCTGGTACAGATCAGCGCCGAGCGCGGGGTCAGGCAGGTGCTCTTCTGCGAACATGACTGGACCAGGTTCGTGGACTACATGCAGGACTTCCCCATGGGCACCAGGCTCTTCATGGAATACGGCGACTACAAGTACTTCAAGGACAAGCTGGGCAAGACCTGCGTCCTGGGAGGATTCTATCCCCTGGCTCTGCTCAAGACCGGTACGAAGGAGCAGTGCATAGATGAGGCGAAGAGGCTCCTCGACGTAATGGCACCCGGCGGAAACTACTACTTCCGTACCGACAAGTCCATCATGAACCCCTCGGACATCAACGTGGAGAACTACATCGAAGTCGTGAACTTCGTCAAGGACAACTACCGCTACGACAACGCCGGCGACAGGGTCTGCGACATCGATCCCGAGACCACCATCGAAAGGGGTATCAAGAACAGGTATCCCGAGTTCAAGAGCGAGTACTATATGACCTACGACGACTATGCTGCGGATTATCCCGCGCCGGACGAGTCCGTGGAGGGAGTGCTCAGAAGCACCTTCCAGAAATACCAGGACATGGCCATCAGGCACTTCACCATGAGCTGATGCTGTTATCAGTAAATCCTCTCCGATCCCGGAGAGGATTTTTTTGAGTGAGTTTTGGCGCCTGCCCCGCGGGGCTGTGGTATACTTTAGGAAGAGGTAAGCCATGGAAAGTGAAAAGACCTTAAAAGAATATATATATCCCCTGAAGGGGACCAGGATCGCCGCACTGGTATGCGTCGTCCTCTCCCTTATCCTGGGATTCCTTGCAATGATACCTTCGAGGCCGGCCGAGAGCAGCGCCGTCCCCTTCGACCCGAAGCTCAGCGCAAACAGGGAATGGTGCTACGTGGACGTGGCGGCGGTAAGCCCGCCCGCCTTCACTTACAACAAGCGCATATACTTCGTTCTGATGGGCGCCGACGGCACACTGTATCCCGCCAGGCTCACCACACCGCAGTACTATACGCTGTACGGCCAGGCCCAGTACTGGAGCGACCCCACCTCGGATGTGCCCGCCCTGAAAAGATTCTACGGCATGGCAAGGAAGATCAACAATGTGATGCAAAGGGCCGCTGGAGGCGTAACGGGGGCTGACGAAAGGATGACCGCCCCGTTCTTCTCGGAGACGATGTTCTTCGACGCCACCGCCATACCGGGAGCAAACCGGGATTCCGCCTTCCTCTCCTTCTCCATAGTCTTCATGCTCATCGCGTCGGTGCTCTACCTGATGAATGCCGCTGTGCGGGCAAGGGCCAGAAGGTCCCTTAAGAGGCTCAGGGATACGGGATACATCGAAGAGGCCGCAGGGGAACTGTACAACGCCCTCATGAACAACCCCGAGGACGTGAACTGGCTTCTGACCCCCAACTACGTTTTCCTCAGGGGCGAAGGCACGGCCCTGAGGCTCACGGATATCTACTGGATCTTCACCAGGCACTATTACAAGAGGGGCCGCTACATAGCCGCCAAGACCGTGGACAAAAGGGAGATGCTGCTGATACCCGCCTACGGGGACATGACGGATGAAGGTATCCAGAGGGTATACGAACACGTGAAAAAGGTCAATCCGGAAGTCATCACCGGGGCCAACCAGCAGGATCCGCAGTAGGACCGATCGGGAATATCAGGGACCGCTCCTTTCGGGAGCGGTCCTTTTGCGTGAAAAAACCGCTCCGGAAATATCCAGAGCGGCGGTATGTTTTTTCAGTTCTCAGACGGATGTGGAATACCTTCTCATGAGGGCCACGGCCTGTTTTCTTACGGCCTCGTCGGGCTCCCATTCCTCGTCGGCAGCCAGCCTGTCCAAAAGATCCTTGATCATGTAATCTGTGGAATCGTCTTTGACCATGTTGTTATCCTCCTTACTTCTGTCTGCTCAGCTCGTGAGCCGTTTCGAATGTGGCGATGAAGTTCTCCACCTTGGCGTCGTTTGCCGCCAGGAGGCCTTCGTTCTGGGCGAAAATGAATCCGCCGCCGGGCGCAAAGGCATCGAAGCACTTCTTGACATAGTCCTTGCACTCGTCCACGGTGCCGAACTTCAGAAGGCTCGATGTGATGCCGCAGGCGATGGGCATCTTGTCCTTCATGATGGGATAGGTCTCGAAGGGATCGTCCTTGTCCAGCATGATGGTGATGGTCCCCTTGGGCAGCTCGCTCATTACCTCGATGTTCTGCTTGAAGCGGCCTTCGCCCCTCATGTAGTAGCGGGCTCCCTTTTCGACGAACTGCATGTAGTGATCTCTGAAGGGGGTCATGAAGTACTTGTCGAAGTCCTTCTGGTTCAGGAAGCACTCGCTGTGGCAGGTGGCTCTTCCCATGGGATAGGGATCGTAGTGATCCTTCGGATGGGTAAAGGCAGGTCCCTTGAGGGTGTTGGCCAGCAGCACCGCGCAGGCCTCGTCCACCTTTTCGGGCCTTCTTCTGATGTCCGTCAGGGCGTCAACGATGCCGCGGTACTTGTCGAAGATGCTGTTGAAGGGTGACATGTAACGGGGGGTGTCTCCGCCGGAGAAGGGGGTGATGAATTCCCTTTCCCTCACCACTGCCTGGATGCGGGCGGTGACTTCCTCGTTCTGCAGGGCCTTTCTGGCGGCGTTCTTGAACATCTCGTAGGCTTCGCCGAAGGGCTTCTGATAGATCTCGCCGTTGCGCTTGGGCAGGATCTCGGCGTTGAAGTTGGCCAGATCGTTGATGAGAAGGTCGTAATCCTCCACGGTCATGTACTTGATCTGGGTCTGGTTATGTTCGATGCAGCAGCCGTCGGAGGTGAACACGTAGTTGTTCGACCCGAGGGCCTGGTACACCTCGATGGGCACCGAGATGCCGGTCTGCGCCCAGTCGAAATCGAAATCCCTCAGGTGCTTCGTGAAGGTCTCCACCACCCTGTCGGGATCGTCGATAATGTCCTCATACCTGACTCCGGCGTAGGCGAAGGCCCAGTTGGACATCTGAACGCCCACGGGGACCTTGTCGGGCTCTCTGAAGGATATGGCATCGATCAGATTCTTTTTTCTTTCCTCAAATAATGCTCCCATTTTTCTAACCTCACGTACTTAGTTGAAATATGCTTCCGCCATACGGGAATACTTCTCGTAACGGGCTCTCATGAGTTCGGTGACTCTCTCGTCCACGGGCGGGAACTGCTTTATGTAATCGTCGAAGGAGACGATGTACTTTGACTTGAATTCGGGATATCCCTCGGCCAGGCCCTTTCTGATGGTATCCTCCCTCGGGACCGTGGTGACGGGTTCTCCGGCGTTTTGGTACTTGGTGTTTTCCAGCACGTAGTCCATGACCGCCACGTAGTTGTCCACGTTGAGGTCTCCGGCTCCGATGGTGGACTTGTCGGTACGGAAGTAGTAGTTTCCGCCCGGTGCCATGATGTCCAGAAGCTCCTTGGCCTTGTCCACGCACTGTTCCTTCGTGCCGTTCTTAAGCAGGGTCAGCGGATAGAAGCCGCCCAGAACGCAGTTCTTGCCCAGCTTGTCCTTGAAGTACTTGGGATCGCCGTACTCCATGAAGATCCTGGTGCCCTGGGGCAGATCCTGCATGTGGTCAACGAACCTGGTCCAGTCATGCTCGCAGAACATCAGCTGATGCTGTCCGGTCTCCGCGGAGATATGTACCAGCTTGCAGAAGGAATCCCAGTAGAACTTCTCGAATTCGCTGGTACGAAGGAACGCCGCCATGTGGGTCATGGTGGAGTTGGCGGAAAGCGGATGCACCCTGGTGCGGCCCTTGAAGATGCAGTAGGGCATCAGGGCCTCGATGGCGTCCAGTACCTTCTGGGGGCAGCGCTTGATGTCCTTGGTGATGTTGGAGAAGCCTCTGTTCATGTCGGCCAGGGTATCCAGGGGCACGGGCTGTCTTCCGCCGCAGCCCTTGGGACCGCTGAACAGGGAATAATTCTCCACCAGCTGGGCGTTGCCGTAAGCCACCGCCGCGGAATCGTCCATCTGGGAGAACACGTACTTCAGCCTGTTCATGGCTGCTGTCACGGGATCCTCGGCGTATCCCAGGTTCTTTCTGGGATCCAGCACTGCCAGTGAATAGTCGTAGGGGGCTTCGATGTACTGATCGTACTCATCCTCGGGAAGCACGGACACTTCCGGGTGCTGAATGGTACCGGTCTTGCCCATGACGTTGGTGATGGAACGCTGGAACATGAGTCCCGGCGCGTTCCTGGCGCTGGCCAGGGACAGGGAGTCGCCTCTGGCGAATTCCATCACGGGGGGGATTATCTCATCGAACAGTGCCTTGTCGATGGAGTACTGGGCCTCCAGCAGGTCCTTTCCCGCATACTCGATGAAGTATTCCAGGGTGAATGTATCCTGGATGGGGACTCGGTCGGGGATAACGTTGGTATACAGATCCGTAAACAATTTGTCTCTGTAGGCTTTAAGTTCTTTGTCCATATCTCTTTCATCCTTGCTATAATGTAATTGATATCTTCGCACCCGGTACGGGGTGCAACCTAATCTGAGTATACGAAAAAACTTTTTGTATGTCAATAATCTTTATTGAATTTTGACATGTCTAAAGGCTATAATGGATGTAAGGATACCCCGGACGGGACGGAGAATACAGTGAAGGAAATATCTACAAAGGACAGGATAAAACAGGCGGCGAGAAAGCTCTTCTACGAAAAGGGATACCACGGGACATCGTTCGTGGACATAGCCACTCTCAGCGACACCAGCCAGGGCGCCATCTACTACAACTTCGAATCGAAGCCCGCCATAGGCTACAGCATCTTTAGGGATTATTTCGCGGACATCAGCGAAGCCGCCCGCACCCTCACAGTGAAGCATACAGGGACCGACGACCCCATTATCTGCGGCATCGTCTCCAGCCGGATACAGTACCGCATGCTGCGGGATGATCCGAAGGCGTACCGCTTCTACCGGGAATTCCACAACATGCGCTATTCCGCGGACAACTATCCCGTGCCTTCCGACGAGGCCGTGAAGGGCATCACCCGGGCCATGGGAACGGCGCTTAACGAGGAAAACGGCGAGGCCCTGATGATGACCATCGCCAACAGGGATACGGTGTCGAGGCTGTACATCTCATATCTGGACGGGCAGCTCGCTTCTTCGGAGGGGTTCTTCCTGGATTGGATCTCCCTTTTCCTGTACCGCCTCCTCGGTGCGGATGAGGGGGTGCTGGAGGAAAAGAACCTCACGGCGAAAAAGATCCTGGAGAAGAGCACCGTTATGATAGAGGAATACTTCACGGTAAGGGTAAAGTGAATACACATCCCCCGGCGGGGGAAGACATGTATAATAAAACAAGGAGGAAAAAAATGAAAAGAATCGCTGCAATTTTACTGGTCGTCCTGCTGATCGTATCGGCCGCTTCCTGCGGGAAGAAGACCGAGACGGACAAACCCACCGTCCAGAATCAGGAACTGGACAAACAGGCCTTCTGGGATGCCCTCGCGGGAGTGTGGGCCGCCGAGGATGACGGGACATGGGTATTCGTCTGGTTCGGATCGAACGAGGACGGAATGTACTACACCTCGGGGATCATGTTCTCCGGAGCCGTCAGAAGCGGCGCGGTCCAGGATATCGAGAAGACCGGAGAGGACACCTACAAGATCACGGTGTACTACAAGGCAGTTCCCGAGACCATGGAGGCCGGCAGCATGCCGGAGATGACGAAGGAGTATACCTTCACGATGTATCCCAATGACGGCTACTTCACCATCGACGACATCTGGCTCAACAACCCTCCCGGAAAGTACGAGTACAAGGGCAAGGATCTGGAGGAAGCCAACAAGGAAGTAGTGATATAGCATCTGAAAGTGAAATGATCCGGAGCACTCTCCGGATCATTTTATATTGTGTCACTTTCTTTCCTTCACGGGCTTTCCTTCCCTTCTGAGGCGGTCGACGATGTGCTTTTCCATCTCCTCCTCGTCGCAGAAGTATATCGTGCGGTCGCTGAACTTCTGATACTTTTCGTTGCCCTTTCCCAGGATCATGATGATGTCGTTGGGCTCGGCCATGTCCACGGCCCGCTTGATGGCTTCGCTGCGGTCCACCACGATCTCCCAGTTTGTGAAGTCGTGGATGTTCTCCGTCATCTGCCTGAGGATCTCCAGGGGATCCTCGCTTCTGGGATCCTCGTAGCAGAAGATCACGTAATCAGCCTGCCTCACCTCCAGCTCCGGCACTTCCCTTCTCTTGTAGGGATCCCTCTCCCCGGGCTGCCCGTTGATGATGATGGTGCGGTTCACGTCCAGGAGCCTGAGGTACCTAAGAAGGTTCGAGATGGCGTTGGGGGTATGGGCGTAATCCACCATGGCATAGAAATCCTGTCCCACGTCTATGATGTCCAGGCGGCCGCTTATGTCTATCTTCGCGATGTTGTCCCGAAAATCCCCGAAGCTGTGGCCCGTGACGAACATCACCAGGGAGGCGGCGCATAGGTTGTAGATATTGAAGTCCCCTCCCGCGGGAAGGTCTACATCGTACTCTTTGCCATCGTATACCATGGTGAACTGGCTGGAGCCCACATGGAGCCTTACGTTCTTGAAGTACATGTCGCAGGAGGGATCCTTTCCGTAGGTCAGGACCTTCCCCGTCGCGGCGGCTTTGGCCTGCTCGAAATGGAGGCTGTCGGCGTTCAGGATGCACCAGCCGTCCTTTTTCGTCTGGGAGAACAGGCGGCACTTGCACTCCACGTAGTTCTCCAGGGTCTTGTGGGAATTGAGGTGCTCGCTGGTGATGTTGGTGAGCACCGTCACGTCGTATTCTATGCTTCTGACCCTTCCCCTCAGCAGGGCGTCGCTGGAGACCTCCATGGATACGTATTTCATCCCGGCATCGGCGAATTCCCTGAAGTAGGAGTAGAGCTTGTTGGCGTCCGGCGTGGTCAGGTTGTTGTCCGTATCCCGGTGGAATGCACTGCAGCCGTAGCCGTTGGTGCCGCTGTAGCCGCAAACGTCATCCCCCATAAGGGTCTGTATCATGGTGGCGACGCTGGTCTTTCCGTCAGTGCCGGTGACCCCTATCACGGTCATTTCCGAAAGGGGGTAGTCGTAGAGCTTTTCACAGATCTTCGGCATCACCTCGTTGGGATCATCCACCTTTATCACGGGAACGCTCTTTTCCCCCACGTCCCTTTTGACCACCACGGCGGATACTCCCCTCTCGATGGCGTCGTCTATGAAGGCATGCCGATCGGAAGTGCCCATGTCGGTGCACACGAAAAGGGCCCCTTCCCCGGCTTCCTTGGAATTCACCACCACCCTGTCGATGGGGGTGTCGTATTCACAGTCCAGTAATTCACAAAGTTTCTTCATATCTAAAACTCCTGCCTCATCAATTATAGCATCCGCGCCCGCCAAGACAAGGGCAAAGGGGCAATTTGGGATAGCGCGCACAAAAAAAGCGGAAGAACATGTCTTCCGCGGATAAGATGCGCACTATCACCAGTCGTCTTCATCGTCCCACCATTCGTCCTCATCCCACCAGTCGTCTTCCTCCTCGGGAGGATTCAGTTCGTCGATGACGGACTGGATAGTGGTGAGCGCGTCCTCCTCGATCGTGGGCGCGGGCTTCGGGGGCGTGAAGTTCTTCGCCAGGAAGTAGTAATAGTCGTTGTACAGTATGGCGTTCGAGATCGTGAACTTGTTGGATACGATGTTCTTGTAGGCCTCGACGTATCCCTCGGTAACGGAACCGGCGCCTTCCTGATAGTAGACCTCGTTTGCGTCCGCGTCGAAGCGTATGCGGTCAGTGAGGAAGCTGCCGTCGGCAAGGATGGCCACGTGGGCGCCCTCGGACAGGGCGTCGGTGCCCATCAGCAGACGGGAATCGTAGTCGTATCCGAGCAGGTTCAGGAGGGTCGGCAGGATGTCTATGCTGCAGCAGTAGTTGTCGCAGATGATGGGCTCGTCCTCGTACTCGGAATTGAAGCATATGAAGCTGTTCCAGTACTTTCCGAAGACGGTGTCCACTTCCTTTCCAGCCAGCTCGTTGTACTCCTCCTCCTCGAGGCCGTAGGGATAATGGTCCGTCGTCAGGACGATCACCGTATCGTCCAGCCTTCCGGCTGCTTCGAGACGGGCCACCAGGTATTCCAGGGCCTTTTCAAGCTCGTAGTTGCAGGAGATGTACGCCCTTACGGCGTAGCTGTAGTCCATGTCCTTAGTGTAGTCGTAGTTTTTGTCGCACATGGGGTTCACGTCGAAATCGTACTGATAGTGGCCGCTGAAGGTCATGTAGTGGACGGTGAAGAACTCCTCGTTGATATAGTCGCCGATGCTCTGCATCATCATCTCCAGATCGGAGGAGGGCCATTCGTCGGAGAACTCCATGCCGTCGTCCATGAAGCGGACCTTGTCGTATCCGAAGTGGGGATACACGTCTTCTCTTTCGTAGTATTCCCCGATGTAGTTATGGTAGGCGAAGGTCTTTCCGCCCATGTCCTTGTATACATTTCCCAGGACATAGGGCATGTCGCAGTAGATGGAGTACTGCATGCTGGCGTCGAACTTGTAGCGGGTGAAGTCCGGCAGAAGCCCCGTCATCATGGCGTACTCGCCGTTGGTGGTGGTATTCGGGAAACAGTTGTAGAAGTTTGTGAACACCACTCCGCCGTGGGCAAGGCGGTACAGGGTGGGCATCAGTTCCTCGTCGATAAGGTAGGGGCTGAAGGATTCGGCGCAGATGGTTATGACGTTCTTTCCCTCGAAGATGCCGGTATACTGGTTTTTGTAGCTGCCGGTCTGGGTGGCCAGGTAGTTGTTCAGGGCCAGGATGTCGTCATCCCATGCCTTGGGATTCAGCGCAGTGAAATCCAGTCCCTCGATGACGTTGAGATCGTAGTCCACGTCCGCCAGGGTCTCTCCGGTATCCTCGCTGCCCAGGTTGTTGATGGCGTCGGAGGACTTGCCGGTGAGCATGAAGTACGCTTCCAGCCGGGCGGTGGTCATGACCCCCAGGCTCTTCACCGACTTGTCGGTGGAGCTGTCCGGGGAGTGATATGTCTCGTAAGCGGTATAGCTGCCGGTGCCGGCGGAAGCCAGGACTCCCAGACAGCAGACATGAAGAAGCACTGCAGCCACGCACAGAGCTGCCAGCATGATGAGCTTCTGCTTCAGGCTCCTCTTCGGGGAGCTGGTCCTGCGCAGAAGGAACGGTCCCAGAAACACAGGGAGCAAAAACAGCACCAGGGTGATGATGTTGGATTTGACGCAGGAAACGGTCTCCTTCCAGAAGCTGGTGACGGCGTCGCCGCCCATCTTCAGCTGGGACATGGAAAAGAAGGATCCGAAGATGCGGAAATATATATACTGGGCACAGAAAACGAAGCACACCAGGAATACCACGATGATGCCCGTTATCTTTCTGGCTCTTCCCCGGCACAGGCTCACCAGGGCGGAAAAAACCATGGCCGCCGGCAGTGAGAAGATTATCGGATATATCCTCATGGCGGTGGTGTTGCCGTAGACGCACAGATGGATGAGGATCTCCAGATAAGCCATTACGAAGAAGAAGTAAATGAAGATCACCAGGGGCTCCCGGTATTCTTCGATGACGGATCTGAAGCTGTTTGTTCTTTTTTCTTTGGTTTCCTTTTTCTCGGCGCCCTCCTCGGTGACGGCGCCCTGTGTGGTAATCGTGCTCAAATATATCTCCCGTATGTCGGTTGCGACACTAATGGATTATACAATATCCTCGGTTAGTTTACAGTAACGAAATTATTAAAATATACAAATCTTTCGAAAAACTTACATTTCACCGCCCAGCCAGGCGTCCATCCTGCTCTTTGCCCACCGGGTGAGCTTAAGGTGCGGCGAGAGGGCCAGGCATACCTCCGCCAGCAGGATGCCCGCCGGAACGTCCACGATGGCATGCTGCTTCATGGTCACGGTGGATACGCATACCGCCAGGGTAAAGATCACGCAGAAGATTTTGCGGGGCACGCTGAGCTCCTTTCTGCCCAGGGCGAAGCGCATGCAAAGCCAGCTCTGCAGGCAGTGGATGGAGGGAAAGATACAGGTGGGCACGTCCACCGCGAACATGAAATTCGTGAGGACCGAGAAGATGTCTCTTCCCTCGGCCAGGGGCCTGCCTACGGTGGCGGGATAAACTATGAAGGACACCGCGCAGACGATCTTAGCGATGATCTCCGCCGTCAGGAACCTGGATACCGGGGCGCTCCCGGATGCGGCGGTCCTGAAATAGTACACCGCCCACTGGATAAAAGCCCCCGCGTAGATGACTATCGTCGCCGGTATGAAGGGGATCAGATAGTCCAGGGATATCTCCATGGAGTGCATGGGGACGTTGAGGGTTATTAACTTCGGTACATAGTACGCCAGAAGGTTCACCGCCGCCGCGGTGAGGGAGAAGGCCGCCAGCGGGAATCTTCCCTCCCTGGAAAAGAGTTTCTTTATCAGATCCATCGTCACCCCCGAAAGATTAAACAAAAAAGACCTTTACTTATTGTAAAGGCATCCAGAAACGATCTGGAGCAGGTGAAGGGAATCGAACCCTCGTAGCCGGCTTGGGAAGCCGGTGCTCTGCCATTGAGCTACACCTGCGTGGTGGAGACAAAGAGACTCGAACTCATGACCTCTCGCGTGTGAAGCGAACGCTCTAACCAGCTGAGCTATGCCTCCAGCACTTAGATATTATACACGAGAAGAGCC
>JAGACT010000108.1 GCA_017613995.1 Eubacteriaceae bacterium | reverse complement strand
GGGATGAATTCCTCCCGCACGGTGATGAGATTCTTCTTCTTCAGCACCGAGAGCACCGGCACGAGCCTCTCGGAGGAGAGATCCGGCCTGTTCTTTATGCTGGCAAGGCTCCTTTCCCTGCCGTCCGAAAGCACCGCATAGAGCCGCTGCGCCAGGGGGGCGTCCTTGGCGGTAACAGCCCCTGCGAAGTCCTCCCGCAGGGCGCCTTCTGCGAGACGGTACGTCACCTTCCTTTTCAGTTTGTCCATCGAGGGGACTATGACACGCACCGCTTCCCCGTAACCGGCGAAATAACGGTCATGCAAAAAAACGGCCGTATCAGCCAGATAGTCTGGTACGGCCGGTTCGGTATCCGCTATATATGATATGCTTTTGATCTTCTCCGGGTCGAAGGAGCACTCTTCGGAAAGGGAAACGACAAAGGCCTGTGTATGTCTGTTTCCTGCCCCGAAAGGGACGCCGACCCTCATGGCCGGACGGATCGCGTCACAGAGTTCGTCAGGGACCCTGTATTCGTAGATCCGGTCGGACGCCACGGAAGAGGAGTCTATAAATACCCTGGCATACAGCACTTCTGATTCTCCCGTGCCCCCCGGGCACAAATGGTGTTTTTTCCTGTTGTCCGAGGATCATTCCTCCGTGTCTTCGGGGAGTTCCCCGGATGAGACCGAAGGTCTGACCTTTCCCTCCTGGATCTCGTCGATGGCGGTAGTGACTTTGTTAATGTGGAGATTTTCCGTGAGGGGTGCGTCCCCGTCCGCCAGCATGCGGGCTCTCTTGGCTATGAGGAGGGAGAGCACGTATTTATTGTCGACTTTTTCCATAAGCTCGTCGATCGACGGTGAGATGAGGGTGTTCTGCTGGTTCTTTTTCATGTTCTATTCTTCCTTTAACCTTTAAATTTTACAATGCGGCGCAGATCAAGTCAATAAAACCGCAGAAATTTAAGAGTTAATTGATGGTTAAAACAAACACTTTTCACTTGACAAATGGAAAATATGGTGTAAAATAGCATGGATTAAGAGATAGGAAGTGACGTTATCATGAATGAGTGTCCTAACTGCGGATACAAATTCCTCGGTAAGATCGGAAGAAGAAAGTATTTCTGCAGTAACTGCTATTCGGAGATTTTCCTCTCCAACAACAAATGCAAGGTGATGACCCTCAATGAGAAGGGGATACCCACAGTAACAAGGATCATCGCGTACAACGAGATCTGAGAAACAGAACAATTCCGGAAGCGCCCGGAAGCAAACACCGCATACCGAAAGGTACGCGGTGTCTTTATATTTATGCCGTTTTCAGTCCACCACCACCAGGCGTCCTTCCACGTGGGCGTCCAGGTTCATGTGGGTGGAGAGGTATTCTTCCAGGATGTTGTTCACGCTGGTGGCGATGACCCGGGGCTTCATGTTCTGCTTCACTTCCTCCAGGGGCACCCCCAGGAATTCGTCGAAGTTCTTGTAGTGATAGGTCTGCAGGGCTATCTTCAGCCTCATGTCGTCGGTGATGTCTTCTCCCCTGAACTTGAATTCCAGCAGCTCGTGGCGGCTCTTCGACCAGACGATCCTGACGCCCCTGGAGAACTGGTAGAATTCCGTGTCTCCCTGCCAGGCCTCGTCCCTGAGGATATGAGTGACCATCCTTCTGAACTGCTCTCCCGTGACCTCCAGCATGTACACAGGGTCGTCGAAGGGGGTGTTCTCCAGAAGATCCTGGTATTCGACGATGGGGCCCAGCTGCTGCTTGCGGATGGAGCCGGAGCCGAACAGCATGATGTCGAAGCTGGAGTCCTCCTGCATGATGTCCGCGTAGAGGTTGCCCACCTCCGTTTCCTGCTCCCTGCAGGGATGGGTGAGGGTGCGGGCCAGGCGGGTGACTATCCTGCGGTACTTTTTGTCCGTCTCTCCCTTGTAGAGCTCCAGCGTCTCCTCGAGGACCGTATCCCGGGGAGAGGTGTTCTCGTTGATGGGGACTATACTGTAGGTGATGGAGGATATGTATTTCTTGATGGTGTTGACGGTGACGTCCATCCGGCCGATCTGGGTGGTGCCGGACCCGGCCTGCACTATACGCACGCCGTTCACGGTGACGGGCTGTGGCAGCAGGGTATGGCTGTGTCCCCCTATGATGATGTCCACCCCGTAGTCCGGATCCAGAAGCCCCGCCAGCTCCACGTCCTTTTCGTAGCCGATGTGGGTCACCAGGATGGTAAGGTCCGTGGCGGTGGTGCGGTAGTTGTCGCAGATTATTCCCACTTCCTTGGCTGCTTCCTCCACGTCCAGGAAGGTGCCTATGACGGATTCCTGCCGGGTGGTGGCCAGCACTTCCTGGGTCAGTATTCCTATAAGAAGGATCTTCAGACCGTTGACCGTCAGGTTGATATAGGGGGTGAAGAGCCTTGAATTGTTCGTGGTGATGAACATGTTGGCGTTGATGATGGGGAAACGTGCGCATTTCTCCAGAAAAAGCAGATGGGCCACGCCGTAGTCGACCTCGTGGTTCCCGATGGTGGCCACGTCCGGCTGGAGCATGTTGATGAGCTCGATGGTGGACAGGCCCTTATACTCGCTGTCGATGATGGAGCCTCTGAACATGTCGCCCGCTATGACATAGAGGGTGTTCGGGTTTTCCGCGCGGGTCTTTCTCAGGTAGCCGGACAGCCTCGAAATGCCCCCGGATTCCACTCCCTCCACGTCCTTGGCGAGGAAATCTCCGTGTATGTCGTTTGAATGAAGAATGGTTATCGTCTTTTCTACAGGCATTGTGTCCCTCCTGTGTTTGGTTGTGTTACTTCGAATATATACCAAAAGGGCCTTGTTGTCAACCTTACGGTGATCACGGAGGGAGGAGCGTTTGGGAAAGCCCGGGAAAATGTGGTATCATATATCAGATATTTTCGGAGGTGACCTATACAATGTATAAGATCGGAGTGCTGGGGCCCGGGACATGGGGGATCGCCCTGGCGAGAATGCTGGCAAACAAGGGATACGACGTAACGGTCTGGTCCGCCCTGGAAAAGGAGATAGACGAACTGAACCGCACCTGGGTTCATCCGAACCTTCCGGAGATGAAGATCCCTGATAGCATAACCTTCACGAAGGATATTGAGCAGGCCGCGTCGGGAAAAGACCTTGTGGTGTTCGCCGTGGCGTCCCCCTACGTGAGGAGCGTGGCCGCGCAGGCCGTCCCGTATTTCGGCAGGCAGCAGCTCGTGGTGGACGTGGCTAAGGGCATCGAGGCGGGCAGCCTCATGACCATGAGCCAGATAATAGAAGAGGAAGCCGGGAAATGTCCCGGACATGAGGATATAAGGATGGTGGTGCTCTCCGGGCCCACCCACGCCGAGGAGGTGGCGGTGGATCTGCCCACGGTCATCGTTTCGGCTTCGAAGGATCCGCAGGCCGCGCAGAAGGTGCAGGAAATATTCACCACGGACGTCATGAGGGTATACACCAACGATGACGTCTACGGGGTGGAGCTGTGCGGCGCCCTGAAGAACGTCATGGCCCTGGCCGCGGGCATGAGCGGCGGCCTGGGATACGGTGACAACGCCAGGGCGGCCCTTATCACCAGGGGCATCACGGAACTGGCAAGGCTGGGCAGGGCCATGGGCTGCGAGCCCAGCACCTTCTACGGACTGACGGGCATGGGGGACCTGATCGTGACCGCCACCAGCGAGCATTCCCGCAACAACCGCTGCGGCTACCTGATAGGCAGCGGAGTGGCTCCCGGGGAAGCCGTAAAGCAGATCGGCATGGTGGTGGAAGGCATCAACGCCCTGGAGGCAGCGGTGGAACTGGCCGATAAGTACGGGGTGGAGATGCCCATCGTGAACGCGGTGGACAGCATCCTGAAGGGAAAGCTTCCCCCCAGGGAGGCGGTCAACGGTCTGATGAACCGCAGGCGCCGCAGCGAGACGGAAGGGTAAGGAGGAGAGAGAATGGACAGAAGAACACTGAGGTCGCTGGAACTGTCACTGGCCGTATCCGCCCTGGCCATCTTCGTTGTCGGCAGGACACTGTGGTATTCGGAGGTTACGCTAAGAATGCTCTTTTATTTCGTCTGCGGCCTGCTTCTTGCCGCCGGTGCGGATCTGGCTCTGGCAGCTGCCGCAAGGAAGGAAGCTTCAGCGGCCGCGAAGACGTTCAGGCTGGTGGCGGTGCTTTACTGCGCCATTCTGGGCATAGCGGCGGCTCTCCTCTGCCGCAGGATACCGGAAGGATGGTACCTGAAGGAGGCATCGGCACTGTTTGTTTCCGTCCTGGTCGCCCTGAACGTTTTCGGGATCGTCACCGATCTTCGGAGAAAAGAAAAATGATAAAAAAAGCCGGAACCTTTACTGATGTAAAAGCTCCGGCATTAATTTTGTCCGGCATGAGTCAGTCCGCGTAATTCTCCACGGCCTTTCCCACAGGCTCTTTAAGAAGCTCCGGATTCGCCAGGATGTACTTGAGGAGCCGAATGCTCTTTGCGAAATAAAATCCGTCGGCGATGCGCTCGTCAGCCGTGACGCAGATGTTGACCATATCCCTCATGGAACCCCGGCCCTCCTCGTCGTAGACCATCTGCTTGTGGATGGTCCCGATGGTGATCATCATGGAGCATGTCCCGTAATTGTTGAGATGATGGTACGGAGGCTCGCAGCGTATGCTTCCCAGGTTCGAAAGCATGATGCTGGAGTAGTTCATGTCCCCTTCGGTCAGGGCCCTGGGCATGATGCCGTGGTATTCAAGCCGGCCCAGCACGAAAAAGAGGATCGAAAGGGCCCAGCGGGGAAGCTTTCCCACGGTGTTCAAAAGATCGTCCATGCTGTTGTGGCCGGCCTTCCTGAGTTTTGAGGAATCTCCGAGGATTATCTTCGATATATCGTAGAGCGTGAGCTCCGGTTTGCAGTTGAGCACGAGCATGCTCTCCTCGGAGCCATCGGCGAATTCCCGCTTCACTATGAAGGAGAGGGACAGTTCCTTGCGGTGCCAGTAACGTTTGCCGGAAATGAACCAGTTCAGCTTCGGACGCATGTGGGCCGTTTTGGCCACGGCAGTGACAAAGGCGTGGAAGAATTTCAGATTGAGTCCACCGGCTTCGTTCTCCTCCTTTATGAACTTCAATAGATCCGTGACGTCGAGGCTTTCGGTGAGGGATACCTCCGATTCCGTCCTTTTGGGGAACACGTAAAGAAACATGGTGTGCAGGCCGTCCATCTCACGGACTCTCCAGGCATCCCTTCTGTCCCCGAATCTTCTGCGTTCTTTTGATGTCTCACTCATCTTTTGTTTCCCCTTTCGCTTTCATGTACTGTTCGTAGCTGTAGCATTTGCGCTTCTCGTCATATCTGTCGAAGAGCTTTATGTAGCTGTCCAGCTGGGAGAAATCGTTCTGATAGGCGTGGAAGTTGTTGGCGATGTAATGCAGCTCCCCCACCGGCAGCCCCAGATCGGCCGCGGCCTTCCTCTGCAGCGCCGCGATGGCCTGGATGTTCATGGGAAAGGCCTTCACCCCGTCGTTGCTCCGAAAAAGGCACGTGAGTTCCAGCGCTCCGTTCACCACGCTGAACAGAAGCGTCTGGAGACACGGGGGATCGGAGGTGAAGTTTATGTCTCCCTGGCCCAGGGCGATGACCGCCCTGC
Organism: Eubacteriaceae bacterium; assembly: GCA_017613995.1. Lineage (GTDB taxonomy): Bacteria > Bacillota > Clostridia > Eubacteriales > Anaerofustaceae > RUG14186. Next base: position 20,464 of record JAGACT010000108.1, on the reverse strand, counting down.
GGGAATGGATGTTGCGCCTCAGCTCCTCCAGCACCTTCGGATAGAAAGGCGAGTACAGTCCGTGGTAGGTGTACTTCCATCCGAGATCGTCTGCGGTGCCGTCAAGGAATTCTCTTTCGTACTGTATCAGGGTCTTCAGATCGCAGGGCATGGCCTTGCTGATAAAGGGCTCGCTCTCGGGGTCTGTAACGTCCAGCAGCAGCTGGATCTCCTTCATCTCGTTCATCCGGTCCTGGTTTTCCCGCTCCTCGATGTGGGAATCTTCGGCCAGGGCCCGCATTGAAAGCTCGATGCCCTCCGCGAGGGAACGGGCCGTAATGTGGCGGAACATATCTTCCTCCTTGCGTTTTTTTCTTATCATATCACAAAACTCAGCCGCTTGGACATATCTGTTCCAATCTGGCGCACGATTAGAAAATGCGCCTGCTTCGGTTTGTATTCAAAACAGATTTTTCGATAAATTATTCACATTTCGAGCCTCCGTGGGGCAAATGGGGGAGGTCTTTATGGTTTGTTGTTGAATATTCAAAAATAATAATAAGAAGGAGGAACAAACCGGGACGGCATTCAAAAAATAAGAATATAATGCAGATTTTATAGTGTATAATTTATATAATGCGAACAGAAGGAGGAACGGGTTTTGAACAGATTCGTCATTCTGTTTCTGCTCGCCGCCTATCTCGTCGCGAGAAAACTGATCCTGACTCATCTGATAAAAAAACATCAGCAGAACCTCGAAAAGAACAGGAACACGTACTTTTCCGAATACCGGGGAAATGACGAAACGAGAAGGAAGGCGATCGAACGCTGGCGTGAGTCGGGGCGCTCCCGCAAGCCCAGGAAGACGCTGATAAGGAGCATCGAGGAAGCTCCCGCCGACCCGGACTACATGCCTGAGGACGTCACCGAATATCCCGGCAGCGTGGAGGAGATATTCAGAGGTCTCAGCGACAGCGAGATCTCCGACATCCTGGATCAGGTCCTCGGCGAAGAGTCCACGGAGGAAACCAATGAGCGAGAACAATGAAAAGCGCAGGGTCCCTCTTCCTCAGAAGGTCGCGGGCGCGCTTATATATGTTTCCCAGATAGTCTGGATCATACTCTCCCCCATCGTACTGTGCCTAGGCCTCGGATACGCAGCCGGAAGCCGCTGGGGCAACAGCAAGATGTGGACCATGGGAGGGATCCTGATCGGTGTCGTGTGCAGCGTCAGGAACATGTTCGTTTTCGGGAAACGCTACATACGGGACCTGGAAGCGAGAAGAAAAAAGGAGAAGGATGACACACAGTGACAGCGGAAGCGGTCTCGCGCAGGGAGAACTGCTGACGATCAGAAACATCATAATCGCAGCGGCTCTGATATGCCTGGCGGGCGGCCTCATAGGGATGTTTTTCGTGCCGCCGCTGAAATGGTGGCTCGGATGCGTTTTCGGCTATGCCGTCAACCTGCTGTGTTTCAGACTTCTGTACCTGGATATCGAAAAAAGCGTGACGAAACAGAAGACCGCAGCGAAGACAAGAGCCTTCGCCGGATACTTTGGAAGATACGTCATAAAGGGAGCGGCGCTGTATGCGTCCATTCAGAGCCCCCTGCTGTGCATGGGCTCCTGCATCATCGGACTGCTCTCGATCAACGCGGCAATCCATGTGTTGAACATTTTGAACATATATTTTGCAAAATCTAAAGAAAGGGAGTGAAAGTATTTGTCTATTTCCGAAATAACCGCAGGATTTAAGATCGGACCATTTACGATCACGAACACCATGGTGTGGACATGGTTCATCATGCTCATACTTACCGGTGTCCTGATCTGGCTGGCAAAAGGCGCACAGCTGGAACCGACGGGAACGAAGCAGACGGTGGCGGAATTTCTGGTGGACCTGATCAACAAGATGGTCTCCTCCAGCATGGGCGCTAACAAGATATGCTTTGCACCCTACATTCTGGCTCTAATCTCGTTTCTGGCTCTTTCCAACCTGAGCGGATTCCTGTTTCTGGGATTCGTAAGACCCCCGACGGCTGACTGGGCGACCACGCTGGCGCTGGCGGTGCTCACTTTCTGCATGATGGAAGGATTCGGAGCGGGCACACAGGGCCTCGGCACATATCTCAAGGGCCTGGCTGAACCTGTGGCGGTGCTGCTGCCGATCAACATCATCAGTGAGTTCGCACCTATCGTATCGCTGTCGTTCCGTCTGTTCGGAAACATACTGGGCGGTCTGATCATCGGTACGCTGGTGTACAACATGGTCTATCTGAGCAGCATACAGGTAACGGCATGGACGATCATCGGAGGTATCTTCCTTCTGACGGTCCTCGGCACGAGCCTGTGGTCAAAGTACAGGAGCCTTTCAGGCAAGGCGAGGAAGATAGTCACATGGGTCGGAGCACTCTCGCTGCTTCCCGTGCTGTTCATCTGCTTCGTGCATTTCTACTTTGACGTATTTTCCGGACTCATGCAGTCGTACATCTTCACGATGCTTACAATGATGTTCGTATCCGACAGGATTGCAGAAGACTGGCATGCGGAGCAATAAGCTAAAAAATTGCAAAAAACAACAATAAACAACTATAAGGAGATAAAACAATGGATTTATCACAGATAACACCTCAGGAATTCGTATTTGCCCTCAGTGCTATCGGAGCAGGCATCGGCCTTATAGCAGGTCTCGGCCCCGGTATCGGACAGGGTATCGCAGCAGGTTATGGCGCTGAGGCCGTAGGCCGTCAGCCCAAGGCACAGGGAACAATCATGACGACGATGCTCCTCGGACAGGCCGTCGCAGAAACGACAGGTATCTATTCCCTCGTCGTTGCCCTTATTCTTATGTTCGTTCACCCCTACGTACCTGAAACCATGGGCCAGGCATTCATCTTCGGATGCAGCGCCATCGGCGGAGGCATCGGCCTTATCGCAGGTCTCGGACCTGGTATCGGACAGGGCGTTGCCGCAGGACACGGTGCGGCGGCAGTCGGCCGTCAGCCGGATTCTCAGGGAACAATCATGACAACAATGCTCCTCGGACAGGCAGTTGCAGAAACGACAGGTATCTACTCCCTCGTTGTTGCCCTCATTCTCATGTTCGTTCATCCGTTCATGTAAACCGGAGTTCTTTTTCATAATATTAAGAAAGCTTGGTATAAAGTATGGAAAGTTGGTTAATCAGAATTGACGCCGAACTGCTTAAGCAGGCAGCCATTCAGCTGGTTACCTTCCTGATATATTTCGTAGTCGTGAAGAAATTCTTCTACGATAAGATCAACGGAATCATTACGAAGAGAAAAGAAATGGTGGCGGCGAGCCTCGAGAGCGCAAAGAGCGCCGACGAAAAGGCCGAGAGACTTCAGAAAGAATATGATGAAAAAGTCGCGGCCATCGAGAACGAGAGGATCGAAATCATCAGGAAAGCAGCTACCGACGCTCAGGAAGTTAAAGATAGAATAGTGGGAGAGGCCCGCGAGCAGGCCGGAACCATTATCGAAAACGCTAAGAAGGAGATCGAGGCGGAAAAGGCGAAGGCCCAGGAAGAGTTCAAGGACACCATCATCGAGATGACCATGAACGCAGCCGAGAAGGTCGTGGGCAAGTCCCTCTCCAGAGAAGATCACCTTGATCTTATTAACGAATCCATCTCAATGTTCAAAGAGGTCTAGCCTATGAGCCTTGCAGTAAAGAAGTATTCAAAGGCTCTCTTTGAGATAGCGCAGTCCGAAAACTGCCTCGACGAAGTGTACGAGCAGTTCAGGGCCGTAAACGAGCAGATAATCGCAGATAAGGACTTCGCCAAGATCGTGGATACGAAGATCCTTACCGCGAGAGAAAAGAAGGATGTATTCGAAAACATCCTCGCGCAGGCGAATCCCTACCTCCTCAACTTTTTCAGAGTCCTCGTGGACAACGACAGGACCGAGGAGCTCAGAGAGATCTTCGTTGCCTTTGAGGAGGAATACAAGGATTACAAGAATATTCTGGAAGCCACGGCGGTCACGGCCATAGCGCTGACCCCCGAGGAGCTGGAGAATATCAAACAGACGCTGAGCAACAAATACTCGAAGACCGTCTATCTGGACAACAAGGTCGACGAGAGCATTGTCGGCGGGATGATCCTTTATGTGGGAAACACTATGCTGGACGCCAGCATAAGGACAAAAATGAACGGTCTTAAGGACCAGATGAAACAGATCAAAATATCTTAAGAGAGGAGTAATGCTATAAACTATGAATCTCAGACCTGAAGAGATCAACAGATTGATCAAGGAACAGATAAAGAGTTACGGCAGCAAGCTCGAGACCACCGATTTCGGCACAGTCGTGTCCGTCGGTGACGGTATCGCAAGAATCAACGGGCTTGATTCCGCGATGGCCGGCGAGCTTATAGAGTTCCCCGGCGGAGTATACGGCATGGTCCAGAACCTGGAAGAGAACAACGTAGGTTGCGTTCTTCTGGGCGATGACTCAAATATCGTTGAAGGAGACAAGGTCAGCTGCACCGGCAGGATCGTGCAGGTCCCCGTCGGAGACGCCCTTATCGGCCGTGTCGTGAATGCGCTCGGACAGCCCATAGACGGAAAGGGAGCCATCAAGGCCACCGATTTCCGCAACGTGGAAACAAAAGCAAGAGGAGTTATCGACAGAAAGTCGGTTGACACCCCCCTGCAGACCGGATACAAGGCAGTCGACTCCCTGATCCCCATCGGAAGAGGACAGAGAGAGCTGATCATCGGAGACAGACAGACAGGAAAGACCGCCCTCGCGGTGGACACCATCATCAACCAGAAGGGCGAGAATGTTATATGCATCTACGTCGCCATCGGACAGAAGGCTTCCACAGTCGCCCAGACCGTGAAGAAGCTGGAAGAGCACGGAGCGATGGAATATTCCATCATCGTAGCCTCCACAGCATCCGAGAAGGCACCTCTGCAGTTCCTGGCACCCTATTCCGGAGTCGCCATGGCAGAGTACTTCATGGATGAGGGAAAGGACGTCCTGATCGTTTACGACGACCTTTCAAAGCACGCGGTGGCATACCGTTCAATGGCCCTTCTTCTGAGAAGACCCCCCGGACGTGAAGCTTACCCCGGAGACGTTTTCTACCTGCATTCGAGACTTCTCGAAAGAGCGGCCAAGCTGGCCAAGGGCGGAAGCATCACGGCACTGCCCATCATCGAGACCCAGGCAGGAGACATCTCCGCATACATACCCACCAACGTCATCTCCATCACCGACGGCCAGATCTTCCTGGAGACAGAGCTGTTCAACTCGGGCGTCCGTCCCGCGGTCAACCCCGGTATCTCGGTATCCCGAGTCGGAGGAAGCGCACAGATCAAATCCATGAAGACCATCGCCGGACCTCTGCGTCTTGAGTACGCTCAGTACAGAGAGCTCGCCAGCTTCGCACAGTTCGGAAGCGACCTGGACAAGGAGACCAAGGCTCAGCTGGCCAAGGGTGAAAGGATCGTTGAGATGCTCAAGCAGAACCAGTACGCACCCATGAAGGTCGAGGATCAGGTCCTCATTATCTTCGCGGTGTCCAACAACTTCTGCAACGATATCGAAGTGTCCGACATGAAGAGATTCGAGAAGGAGCTCATCGAGTTCGCGAATCTTTCCCATGCAGACGTCCTTAAGGAACTGAAGACGACAAGCAAATTCGATAAGGAGCTCATGGACAAGGCGGCGGCAGTCGTCAACGAATTCAAGCTCACATTCAAGCCCGGCGCAGCAAAAGAAAACTAAGCAAAGTGAGGTAACAGTCAATGGCTGATTCGATGCGTGACATAAAAGGACGCATTAAAAGTGTAAGCAGCACGAAACAGATCACTCACGCTATGCAGCTGGTTGCCAGCGCCAAGCTCAGAAGGACCAGGGAAAGGGCCGATGCCAGAAGGGCCTACACCAGGCACATCATCGAGACCATGCACGTCATCGCCTCCGGGATGGACTCCCAGGGCGAGAACGTAAGCATCTTCCTGAAGAACAACGATTCCGACAGGGATCTGTTCGTGGTCATCGCTTCTGACAAGGGCCTTGCCGGCGGATTCAACTCCAACGTTCTCAAATATTCCATGGAGAAGATGGCCGAGATCAGCGAGAATCCCGTCGTCTTCGCGGTGGGCGTCAAGTCGGTGGACTTCTTCACCAGGAGACGCTATGAGATCGCCGGAAGCTATACCGGAGAGAGCGAGAACCCGAGCCTGACGCTTGCCAGGAACATCGGAAGCGCAGTCACTACCATGTTCATCGAACAGAAGATCAACAGGGTATTCGTGGTCTACAACAGATTCGTTTCGGTTATGTCCCAGGTGCCCGATATCATACAGCTTCTGCCCCTTACAGGAGATTCCCTCTCCATGGACGTGGTCGATACCACCAGCATGAACGAGGAAGGTTCTCTCGTGGACACCGAGCGTGTCACGAAGCTCAAGTCTGTTATGATCTTCGAACCCGATGCCGAGATGCTTATGGAGGACCTCGTTCCCAGATACTTCGACAACGCCATCTACGGAGCTCTCCTTGAGAGCGCGGCGGGCGAACTGGCCGCCAGAAGGATGGCCATGGAGAACGCCACCGACAATGCGGACGAACTGATCGGGTCCCTGACCCTTCAGTACAACAGGGCAAGACAGGGAGCGATTACCCAGGAGCTCACAGAGATCATCAGCGGTGCTGATGCCATTAGTTAAGGAGGCCTGCGGTGAGTGAATTCATAAAGATAAAGATAATTACCCCGGAACGCGTGCTGTTCGAGGGGGATGTGGAAAAGTATACGGTAAAAAGCAGCGGTGAAGTGGGAGACTTCGAAGTGCTGCCCGGTCACGTGTCCATGGCTACCACCATCGGACTCGGAAGGATAAAGCTCTATCTGACCGACGGCACTGAAAAGGAAGCTACCCTTTTCGGAGGCTTTAACCTTATCGACGGCGACAACGCGACCATCATGACGGAAGTCGCGGAGTGGCCCGAGGAGATCGATCTCGAACGTGCCGAGAAAGCAAAAGCAAGAGCGGAGGAACGTCTGAACCAGTCCGACATGGACTATGCGAGGGCCCACGCCGCACTGCTCAGAGCTGTTGAGAGGATCGATATCTACAAGAGCAAGAACTGAATACAGTAAGGAGGAAAAACTATTAGTGAGCACTAACAAAGGCACAATAGTACAGGTTGTTGGCCCGGTCGTCGACGTCAAGTTTGACAGCGACAACCTCCCGAAGCTCAACAACGCTATAGAGATAGACAATCACGGCACCAGACTTGTCGTTGAAGTTGCTCAGCACATGGGCGACGATGTGGTCAGGTGCATAGCTATGGACTCCACCGACGGACTCAGAAGAGGACAGGAATGCGTCGACACCGGTTCCCCCATCAAGGTCCCCGTTGGAAAGGTGACCCTCGGAAGAATGGTCAACGTTCTCGGTGAACCCATAGATGACATGGAGATGGATCTTGACGGAGTGGAAATGGCTTCCATCCATCAGGCTCCCCCTTCCTTCGAAGAGCAGCAGACAGAGCCTGAGATGTTCGAGACGGGCATCAAGGTCATCGACCTTATCTGCCCCTACACCAGAGGCGGAAAGATCGGCCTGTTCGGAGGCGCAGGCGTCGGAAAGACCGTTCTTATCCAGGAGCTTATAAGCAACATCGCCACCGAGCACGGCGGAATCTCCGTCTTCGCCGGAGTCGGCGAAAGGACCCGTGAAGGAAACGACCTTTATTACGAAATGAAGGAATCCGGAGTTCTCACGAAGACCGCACTGGTCTTCGGTCAGATGAACGAACCCCCCGGAGCCAGAATGAGAGTCGCTCTCACAGGTCTGACCATGGCAGAGTACTTCCGTGACAGAGAAGGCCAGGACGTTCTTCTCTTCATAGACAACATCTTCCGTTTCACCCAGGCCGGTTCAGAGGTCTCCGCACTTCTGGGTCGTATGCCTTCGGCCGTCGGTTACCAGCCCACGCTGGCCACCGAGATGGGCGTGCTTCAGGAAAGGATCACATCCACCAGCAAGGGATCGATCACCTCTGTTCAGGCGGTCTACGTTCCCGCTGACGACCTTACGGACCCCGCACCTGCCACCACGTTCGCGCACCTGGACGCAACCACCGTTCTCGAGCGTTCCATCGCTGAAAAGGGCATCTATCCCGCGGTCGATCCCCTCGGATCCACCAGCCGTATCCTCGACCCGCAGGTCATCGGCGAGGATCACTACAATACCGCCCGTGCGGTGCAGGAGATCCTTCAGCGCTACAAGGAGCTGCAGGACATCATCGCCATCCTCGGTATGGAAGAACTCAGCGAAGAGGACAAGCTCATCGTGGCCCGTGCCAGAAAGATCGAAAGATTCCTTTCACAGCCGTTCCACGTAGCAGAGCAGTTCACCGGCCTTACCGGCAAGTATGTCCCCATCGAGGAGACCATCAGAGGTTTCAAGGCCATCCTCTCCGGCGAATACGACGATCTTCCCGAGGGAGCGTTCTTCCTCGTAGGAACCATCGAAGACGTTGTCGAGAAGGCAAAGCAGATGGCAGAGAGCGCTTATTAAAAAGCCGCTTACAGAAACAAACAGAGCCCCGTCCTCAGCGGACGGGGCTTTCTGCGTTCAGGAAACGAAAAACCGCCGCCCTCGGCGGGCGGCGGTGCCTGCGGTTTTTATTCTTCGTCGTCTCTCTTGCCGATGTTGGCAGGATCGATTCCGCTCTGGATCTGTGCGATGACCTGCAGGATGCTCTGGGTTCCGAAAATGGAGATAATGGAACCGAGTATGGCAATGAGGTTCTGGTTTTTCAGAGTATGTGCCAGCTTGCTGCAGTAGCATGCGACTATGATTCCAATGAATATCGTTACAAAGCCCGCAATGGTCTGGGGCACCTTCATAGCCTTTGAAAGCACTTCCAGCGGAGACATATATTCATCACGATTGGGATCCATGGGATAACACCCCCTTCAATTCATATTGATGTGTATACATATTATAAACCACAGGGACCGTAATTGCAAAACATATTTTTGCCGATGGAGCCCCGGCAGAGGGAAGGGAAGGAAAACAAAGCCTCTCTTTTGGCAAATGGGCCATTTCTTTATGTCTTTTTTTTGTTATGTATGATAGAATGAGATGAGCGTGAGGAAATGATGGAGAAGATCGTACCCAACAGAAGGAACACGGAAAACAGACAGAAGCTCATCAGCGCCGCGCGGGACCTGTTCTACAACCAGGGATATGACGCCACGACGCTGGCTCAGATAAGTGAAAAGTCCGGAGTAAACAACGGGCTTATTACCTATTACTTCGGATCCAAGTACAATCTTGCCCACGAGATATACACCAACTTCGTACTGGAGATGCGCAACACCATCGCCGAGAGGCTCTACGCCATCCAGAAGGACTACAAGCTGGAGCTGGGGATAGGCATCGAACAGCGGGTCCTCATGGAAGTGAAGTTCACCAACCCCAAGCTCATGAGGTTCTTCGAGGAATACATAAAGAGCGAGAGCGCCATAGAGGGAGAAGGCGAATCCGGCAGGAGGGGGCATTATTACCAGCTTCAGAAGAGGCTCATCAATCCCTCCATCAGCGATATAGACCTTACCCTGTACGAGGTATGCGGGGTGACCGTCATAAGGGCCATCACGAATGCCTACGCCCACAACAGGATAGAATGCGACACGGAATACCTGGAGGACTACGCTCTCAACCTGATCTACAGCATGCTCCAGCTGCCCCCGTACCAGATAGACGCGCTGATACAGGAATCAAAGGCGCTGCAGAAGCTTCTCGACATCAGGGTGGGCCCGGGATTCAAAGTCATAACGAAATAGAAAAAGCGAGACGGCCGTAAAAGGCCGCCTCTTCTTATGTCCGATGTGTATCAGTACCTGGTTTTGATATCGAAGATATCCTCCGCCTTCCCCATGAGGATACGGATGATGTTCTCCTCCATGCTGAGTCCCTTTCCTCCCGGGCGGGACGTCAGGATGATGTGCTTTCCGTCCTTTGAAAAGTCGAAGACCAGTTCTCCCGGTTTCTCCTCTGTCGTAAGCCCTCTGCCGTCATCTATGTTCAGGACGCACCTGATGCCGTCTGACGGGCACTTGGAAGTGGAGCTGCGGCATGAGATGCCCGGAGAGTCCTCGTCCGTTATGTCGTCCATGAAGAAGTCCAGAGCGATAAGGGCCGCTCTGACGCCTGTAGCCAGTCCCGGGCAGGAGTGGCCGTGAAACGATACGCACTTTTCCCATAATGCCTGATCCATGATATATACCTCCGAAGATCCTACAGGAAGATTATATCACACAGGCGGCATCGGGGTAACGGGAATGAGCTGAATTCAGAAGGGAAGCTCCTCGCCGATCTCCTCGAAGCCCTCGGGTGCGGACGACTCCCGCGCTTCTTCCGAAGGATCACGGGCCGCGCGGGGGAACAGGAACACGGAATCCGCCTTCAGATCCGTGGTGTAGACCTTCGTCCCCTCCTTCATGTAGCTCCCGGTGCGGATGCTGCCTTCCACGGTGCACAGCTCTCCCTTTTTCAGATGCTTTTCGCATACGTCGCTGAGGACGTTCCAGGCGATGACCGGGATGAAATCCGTCCCCCTTTCGCCGTTTTTGTCTCTGTAGCTGCGTCCGACGGCCAGGGTGAAAACAGCGCAGCGGTTGCCTCCCTCCGTGGTCCTGATGACGGGATCTTTGGTAAGGCGTCCCGTAATGATGGTTCTGTTAAGCATGAAATGCCTCCTGTTATTGGTTTTACGACATATATATAGTCATGTTTGCGGGAGGATCCCTTCAAAAAAGGAAGAATTATTTTAAAATTAATAAGTTGTCCCCGCCGGGAAAGCTGATATATAATCAGAACAGAAAAATGAAAAGAGGTAACACTGTCATGTATGACGATAATTACGGTACATATCCCCAGGATTACGCGGGATATCAGATGAGCCTTGCGGAATATACCGCCAATACCTTCAGATGGATGGCCCTGGGGCTTCTGGCCACTTTCACCACGGCATACCTGTCCTACAGGACCGGCCTCATATATGAAGTGGTGATGAGGTTCTATCCAATTATATTCATTCTGGCGATAGCCGAGATAGCCATGGTGCTGGTGCTCTCCGCGAGACTCGACAGGCTTTCCGTAGGCGCCGCCACCGCACTGTTCTTCGCCTATGCCGTGCTCAACGGTTTCACCTTCGGCATGTATCTGGCAATCTACACCAGCTCCACCCTGTATTATGTGTTCCTGGTGACTGCGCTGTTCTTCGGCCTTATGGCCTTTTACGGCAAGACCACCAGCACGGACCTGACGGCCCTGAGACCGTACCTGATCGGGGGCCTGGTATGCCTGCTGGTATTCTGGATTGCTTCGATGTTCCTGGATTTCAGCTCCTTCGAGCAGATAGCGAGCCTCATAGGTGTCGCGATCTTCCTGGCTTACACTGCCTATGACATGCAGAAGGTCAGGCATTATCATGAGTTTTACAGCGGCGATACCGTTATGCTCCAGAAGACATCCATCATAGCTGCTCTGGCGCTGTATCTGGATTTCGTCAATCTCTTCCTGTACCTTCTGAGGGCCCTCGGAAGAGGAAGCAGAAGATAGGGAAAGGAGACGGAAATGACGGAACCGGTAATTACGGAGATAGGGCCCCGCAAGGCAGCGGGATTTCTGTTTGACACGACGATGGACAGTTACAATCCCAGACGATGCGCGGCTTTCTGGGTGAACTGCAAGTTCAATGTGCAGATCTCCCAGGAGCAGTACAATGAGTTTGCCACGGGTGCCCTGGCGGAAATAGGTCTGTGGAGAAAAAAGGAAGGCGGAGGCCTGGAATATTTCCACGGATCGATCGTGGACGATTACAGCCGCGTCTGCGAGGGTGCGACGAGGGTGGAGATCCCCGGCGGCCTTTTCGCAGTGTTTACCACCCCCGGCCTGGACATGACTGCGGAAGGCAGCACGGAATTTCTTTTCCAGATAATGGACCTGTGGGAGGAGATATATGACGAATGGCTGGAGGAGAACGGTGAATACGAACTGGACGAGACCAGATACGCTTATGAATTTTACGGCCAGGCCTCAAACGACAACAAAAATATAAAGATGGACATCATTCTGCCTGTCAGGAAAAGGAACTGACGGAGATTCCGGGAGCCCGAAAGGGCTCTCTTTTTATCTGCACCAAAAAGGGACGGGCGCAGGCCCGTCCCCGAAAAGATCCGTGCTTTATCTGTGATAGCTGTAATAGGAACCCTTGATGCTGTTCCAGAGCTCGTCGCACTTGCCCATGGTCTCGGCTGAGAGGCTCTTGCGCTCGTTGAAGTAGCTGACGTTCTCCACCAGCTGCTCGTACTTGGAGACGCCCATGATGATGCTGTCCACCACGGGTCTGTTGGTGAGCCATACCAGGGCGAATTCCAGAAGGCCCATGCCTGCTTCCTCGGCGATCTTCGTGAGTTCGCCTACGGCGTCGAGGTTCTGGCCGTTCCAGTAACGCATGGCGTAGCCCTTCTCAAGAGCGAAGCGGGTGCCTTCGTTGGGGGTGGTTCCCTTGTGCTTTCCGGTAAGAAGTCCGGCGGCGATGGGATTGTAGACCGAAAGGCCCATCTTGTACTGGCTGAGGAACGGTGCCATCTCATCGTCAAGGCCTCTGGTGATGAGGTTGTAGACGCTCTCCGTAACGATGGGGGCGATGGCGTTCATTTCCTTCGCGGTGTGGATGAACTGGCAGCACTGCCATGCGGAATAGTTGCTGAGTCCGTAGTAACGGATCTTGCCGCTTCTGACGAGCTGTGTCATGGTCTCAATGACTTCCTCCACAGGCGTGGTGGGATCCGGGAAGTGCAGGTAAAGCAGATCCACATAATCGGTCCGGAGGCTTCTGAGGCTCTCCTCGAGGTTCGTTATGATATGTTTTCTGCCCTGTCCGCTTCCGTTGGGTTTCGGCGGTCTGGTCTTGGATCCGCTGACCTTCGTGGCGATGACCACGTTCTCTCTCTTGCCCTCCAGGGCCTTTCCGACGATCTGCTCGCTGATGCCGTTGGTGTAGATGTCGGCGGTGTCAAAGAAGTTGACGCCGTTGTCTACGGCGAAATCCATGATCCTCAGGGAGGTCTCTTCGTCGGTCTGGCCGCCGAAGGTCATGGTGCCCAGGCAGAGCTTGGAGACATTGAGTCCTGAACCCTTGATATTGTTGTAATACATTTTGTGTCCTCCTGTCCAATGAATTGAGATGAATAGAGTGTTAATGATTATATAATGAATACTTAATTATAATTATACTCCAGGAAAGCCGAAAAATCAAACGAAGGAAGATTTCCCGATTATTATTTTATCCCAATTTTCTTATTTCAAATTTACTTTTCAATCAATCAATATTCCTTGACTTTTATGCCTGAAATTTGTATTATAGACGGGTAAATAATAAATCTTTGGACATATTTGTACAAATAATATGTACTAAAAAGCAATGCAGAGTTTCCAAATGGGAGGAAGAAATGAACAGTGCTGAACTTAAGGAGTACAGGACCAAACTGTATACGGATCTGTATTCCAACATCATACCGGACAGAGTCCCCATCAACGACGGTTTCGGTATCGAATATTTCATAAAGTATGCCGGCGATGACCTGATGGTCACGCAGTATTCCCTGACGACGGAGAAACTGATCGGATACATGGAGAAGGTCCGTGAATTCGCAGTGGGCGACGTTTTCAATACCGGCTCGCCCCGCAACGCTATCGGAAGCTTCTTCCAGAAATCCAATCAGAACGTCATGAGCAAGAGCGGATTCATACAGCACCCCGAGACGTCGGCCCTCAGCGACGAGGAGTTCGACGAATTCATGAAGGCGCCCTATGACTACACCCAGTCGGTCATCAGGCCCAGAGCCAACCGCGCCTACGTGGATGATCCGGTGCTCCGCTGCATCAACTTCACCAGGTACCTTCTGGCGTCCCAGGACTTCAACAGGACCGTCGGCGCCGCCAACGCGGCTATAGCCGAAAAGTACGGGCTCTTCACAGTTCCCGCCGGCACCACCGGAAGGAACCCTGTCGCCTTCGACAACCTCAGCGACATGACCAGAGGCTTCTCGCAGATAGTCCTCGACATCAAGCGCTGCCCGCAGAAGGTGCTGGACGCCATCGAAGCGTTCATGCCCTACGCGATCCACATGTCGAACCGCAGCCGCGCCCATATCCTCGGCGCCAACAATATCATGACCCACATGGGCCCGTTCCTCAGACAGAAGGAATTCGACCGCTTCTACATGCCGACCTTCAACAAGATCTGCCACATCAGCGCCCAGAGAGGCCAGGCATCATCGATATTCCTCGAGCATGACTGGACAAGGTTCGTGGACGAGCTCTCCGAGCTGCCCATGGGCACCAGGCTCTACATGGAATACGGCGATCCGAAGCTGTTCAAGGACAAGCTGGGCAAGAAGTTCGTTCTCGGCGGATTCTATCCCGTGACCCTGCTGAAGAACGGCACGAAGGAGCAGTGCGTGGACAAGGCCAAGGAGCTCATGGATATCCTGGCTCCGGGCGGAAACTACTTCTTCCGCTTCGACAAGTCCGTCCTCGACACCAACGACATGGATCCCGAAAAGTACACCGCGGTCATGGACTACGTCCTGGCCCACGGAAAGTACGACAATGCGGGAGAAAAGGTCTCCGACGTGGATCCCGAGACCACGATCCACCGCGGATACGACAAGGAGTACCCGGAGTTCAAATCAAAGTACGTCCAGAGCTTCGAGGAATTCTCCGAGGACTATCCGATCCCCGACGAGAGGGTACACGATCTCATCAAAGCGGCCTACGACAAGTATACGGCTCAGGCCATAGCGATGTTCCAGTAAAGGAACCTTCTAACCTTTTGTTGCGGAAGGAGAGCGCTCCTTCCGAAATGATACATCAAAGCGGCCCTGCCGCAATACTAACTGAAAACAAAAGGAAAATCTCAAACCAATGGAAGAAAAGAAAACTTCGAAGAAAATGCTCATCTGGGGTATCGGTACTGCCGGCGAAGGCTTTATCTCATCTATCTCAGGTACCTATCTGGCGATCTTTCTTACTGACGTAGCACTCGTGCCGGTCGCCCTCTCCGGAGGAATCATGCTCGTGACGAGCATCGTAGGCTTCGTGATGGCCACCATAACCGGCGGCATCATAGCGTCCATCAAGCCCATGCCCTGGGGCCGTCTGCGTTCATGGCTCCTGGTAGCCCCGCCCGTTGCAGTGCTGTTCTTCATGCTGCACTTCACCGCGATACCCGGAAACGTCTTCATGACGACGGTCCTGGTCATCCTCGGATACTCGGTGGGCGTCTCCGCCTGGAACTTCGCATACGCTGCGGACGTTTCCCTTACGAACATTCTCGGCAATACTCAGGAAGAACGCAACAAGTTCAATTCCCAGAGAATGATGGGTTCCAACATCGGACGACTGATGGGAAACTATCTCACCCCCATCATCGTAACGTTCCTTTCCGGCACCGGAATGTCGGAAGCCATGAGCTACCCTGTGCTCGTGTTCATCGCGGGTATGTTCTTCATGGCGGCGGAACTTATCCAGTTTGCTCTCTGCAAGGGCAAGGAGGAGGAGTATCATAGGGAGAACAATACGGACGACCAGACACTGAAGCTGAAGGACATCATCGAGACTCTGAAGACCAACAGCCAGCTGCTGGTCACTCTCTGCATCGATCTTACCAGCAACATGGCAGGTATCGCTCTTCCGTCCCTGGCGGTGTATTACTACAAGTACGTTTTTGAGGCACCCGCATTCGTTTCCACCCACATGCTGTGCATCGGACTGAGCGGACTGTGCGGATCCACGATGGTGCGCCTCTTCGGCCGCAAGGTCAAGAGCTACAAGAAGTTCCTCATGACGGTGTATCTGTGCATGTCCGCATGCCTCTTCTGCACCCGCTTCACCCGTACGCCCCTGGCGTTCCTGTGCGTCAACCTGTGCGTCCATATCATGACAGGTACGACCCAGCCCTTTGAGATGAACCTCTATCAGGACAACGTTATCTACAGCGAGTACCTGACCGGAGTCAACGCCAACAGCCTGATCATGGGTCTGTGCGAGTTCCCCGTCAAGATAGCGGGTATCTTAAAGAGCGTGCTCCTCACCGCGGTGCTGATCTCCAGCGGATTCGTCGCAGGTGCGACACCCACGCCGGAACTGAAGTCAGCCCTGGCAAACGCCTATTCACTGATCCCCGCAGCGATCCCCATCATGGGATTCCTGCTTCTGAAGTTTGCCTACAAGCTCACTCCGGAAAAGATGGAGGAAGCGAAGAAGGCCATCGAAGCCAGAGCCACCCAGGATCACCTGTAAACAGAAATCGTCATATCCTGCAGGAACAGCGGAAGCTGTTCCTGTTTTTTTGCCTGTCATCGCAGAAGAACCCGTGAAAGTGAGCGAAAAAAGTGTATAATGATGTTATCAGAAAAACAGGAGGAAAAATGATGGAAAAAATACCTTTCAGCGAAGACGAACTTACCGTTGTAAAGGAAGTGAAGAGCGCGCTCAGAGGGAGCGTGCGTACCTATAAGACCCCCATAACCAACAGGGAGAACTTCAGACACTGCTTTACCGACAAATGCCCGCTGTGGGTGCTTCCCGCCAGAGGAACATCCGCGGACATCACCCCCAAGTGCGTCCCCGACAACGTGGCCAGAGGCTTCGTTCACAGCGCGGAGGGCTTTGACAACGCCGCGAACGGCGGCGGACCCGACATGTTCGGCATCGAATGGGTCTACGTGCCCCAGGTCGGCGGTAGCATGGTAAAACCCGGCAACCCCACTCTCGAGGATGCAAACGACTGGAGAGACGTCATCAAGGAACCCGATATCGACAGCTGGGACTGGGAAGGTTCCGCAAAGGCCAACGCCGAATACATCGGCGGTGACGCATGGGCCACCTTCACGATCCTCAACGGCGCGTGGATGGAAAGACTGATCTCCTTCATGGACTTCGAAGGCGCCGCCATGGCCCTTATCGACGAGGATCAGACGGAAGCCGTCCGGGAGCTCTTCGACATGACCACCAATACCCTCATGAAGATCGTCGACAAGGTCGCCGAATACTTCCCGAGGATCGACGCCATCATGGTACACGACGACTGGGGCAGCCAGAAGGACCCCTTCTTCTCCGAGGATATCGCCTACGACCTGTTCGTGCCTTCCATGAGGAAGCTCACCGACTATATCCGTTCCAAGGGATTCGTGGCCATGCTCCACTCCTGCGGACACACCGAGTCCAGAGTCAAGTGCTACATCGACGCGGGCTGGCAGTCATGGACCCCCCAGCCGATGAACGACACCAAGAAGCTCTACGACGAGTACGGCGACCAGATCCTTATCTCGGTCATCGTCAACCTGCCCGAGGGACTCAGCGAGGAGGAGCAGATCAAGGCAGCGGACGAGTACGTGGACAAGTACTTCGCCCCCGGAAAGCCTTCTCTCATCAGCTACGACACGAAGAACGAAGCCTTCGAGAGAGAGCTCTACAGAGCCTCCAGGCTCAAGATGCTGAACGCATAGTACGGCAGCAGACGCAAAAGGAAACAGGACAGCGCAGTGCGCTGTCCTGGCTTTTTTTATGACGCTGATCCGGTCCGGTCATTTACTTGATCGCTTCGAATCCCTTCTTCATGGCATCGGAGTTGATGTCGTTGAACTTGCCCTTGCCCTTCTCGCTGAAGAACTGGCACATGGTGTCGAGGGCATACTGCTCGTCAAAGAGATTGAAATACTTGATGACCGCTCCCGCGGCTACCACGTTCTGGCCCTTTTCGTTGTTGACCTCTCTGGCGAGGCCCAGGAAGTCGATGAATATCACTTTCATCTTCTCGGGGAACTTGTAGTCCTTGGGAATGCCGGATTCGTTCGCGAAGATGACCGCGTCTTCCTTGCAGAATGCGAGGTAATCCAGCGACGGCTCGTTCATGACGACGAGAGCGTCGGCGTTCTCCATTACGGGGCTTCCTACCGATTCTCCGTCCTTTTCACCGATCTTGATAACGCAGTTGGCCTTTCCTCCCCTCATGGTGGGGCCGTAGGAAGGCATCCAAACCGCAGCAAGATCCTTGTTTGCGCTCATGTAGGCGATGAGGAGTCCCGAAGTCAGAACACCCTGTCCGCCGAAGCCTGCAAAAATAATTTCCTTCATGTTCTGCTCCTTATTCCTTTACTTTGAATTCACCTACGGGATACTCCACGGTCATTTTCTCGGCAACGTATTTCGCCGCGTCGACGGGAGCCATT
The DNA here is from genome assembly GCA_017613995.1 of Eubacteriaceae bacterium. Classification (GTDB taxonomy): domain Bacteria; phylum Bacillota; class Clostridia; order Eubacteriales; family Anaerofustaceae; genus RUG14186. The sequence continues at coordinate 2,188 of JAGACT010000108.1, read as the reverse complement.
CCCCAGTTGGTGGGACACTGTGACAGGAACTCGACGATGGAGTATCCCTTCTTGTCCATCTGGTTCTGAATTGCTTTCTTGATGAACTTCTTGGCCTGGGTGATGTGCTTGACGTCGCATACACTGGCTCTGGCGGCGTAGGCCACGTCGAACTGGCTGGCGATCATCTCCGGGAGATGGATCGGGTTTCCGGTGTAGGCGCAGTCACGGCCGTTGACGGAAGTGGTGGTCTTCTGTCCCGCCAGGGTGGTCCAGCTCATCTGTCCGCCGGTCATGGCGAAGTTCGAGTTGTTGATCGTGAACACCGTGATGTTCTCGTTGCGGTAAGCCGCGTTCAGGGTCTCGGCCAGGCCGATGACTCCGGCGTCTCCGTCGCCCTGGTAGGTTATGATGCAGACGTCCTTGCCCTGGGACTCGAGATAGAGCTTCATTCCCGTGGCGACAGCGGATGCTCTTCCGTGGGCGCACTGGAAATCGTCTCCTCCGAGGATTCCGTTGGCGTTGCAGCTGCAGCCGACGCCCAGCACGAGGATCTTTTTATCCTGAAGTCCCAGTTCCTCGATCGTTTCCGCGATGAGTCTGAGGATTATTCCGTGACCGCATCCGGGGCACAGGGAGTGCTTCTTCAGGTTTGTGGGTAATTCATAAAGTGCCATTAGAATACCTCCTTTTCATTTCCGGCAGCCACCGACTTGTAGAAATCGCGGACGATCCTTACTCCGGGGACTCCCTTTCCGTGTGCATAGAGATATACGGGAACATTGAGACCGTACTTCTTGGCATAGAGAGCCACGTCCTCGACCATCTGGCCGTAGTCGCTCGTCTCGACGCTGATGAGTCCCTTGATGTTCTTGAGCTTGGCGATAGCCTTCTCCGGGAACGGCCAGACCAGCTTGGGCCTTATGACTCCGGCCTTGATGCCTTCCTCGCGAAGCTGCTTGGCGGCATCGATGCTGATCCTTCCGGGAAGTCCGAAGGAAACGATAACGTATTCGGCGTCATCGAGCCCGTACTCCTCCCAGTCCTGGAGATCTTCCTTGATCTGTTCGTATCCTTCGCCCTTGACCTTCATGCCGTCGGCGCCCTTGGTCTTCTTGGCGAATTCGCCCATGCCCGTGAGGCCCGTTCCGTCGATGGCCCAGCCCCTGTCGGGTCTTTCCTTGAAGGGAGGCATTTCGACCTGCTCCATCATCTGACCGAGATAGGCCTCGGAAAGAATGACTACGCCGACCATGTACTTCTCGGCCACGTCCCAGGCGTTGTAGATCATGTCGCACAGTTCCTGTACCGATGCGGGGGTGTAGACTATCGAACGGTAATCGCCGTGTCCGCCGCCCTTGACTTCCTTGAAGTAGTCGGTCTGGCCGGAATCGAGGGTACCGAGTCCGGTGCCCCATCTCTGAACGTTGAGAAGAACGTAGGGAAGAGCCATTCTGGCGGCATAGGAGAAGCCCTCGCACATGAGGCTTCCGCCCGGGCCGGACGTGGCCGTAAGAGCTCTTGCTCCCGCCACTGCGGCTCCTGTTACCATATTGATGGAGGCTATCTCGTTCTCCGCCTGAATGAACACTCTTCCCAGCTCAGGCATACGCCATGAGAGGTATTCCAGAGCTTCCGTTGAGGGCGTTATGGGATATCCCGCAAAGAAGTCGCATCCGCCGCGCAGTGCGGCTTCGGCCACGGCTTCGTTTCCTTTAAGCAGTTTCTTTGCCATTATGCGCTTACCTCCTTGACAGTGAATACATAATCCGGGCACGCGATGGCGCAGATGGCGCAGGCCACACATTTTTCCTCATCCACCTGGATATACTTGTAACCCGAACTGTTTGATTCGCTTCCGATGGAAAGGGCATCCTTCGGACATGCAACGACACACAGACCGCATGACTTGCATCTGTCGGAAGCGATGAACAATTTCTCGCTCATAGAATTATGATCCTTTCTTGCATGAAAATAAAAATCTGGATGTTAAACAGATTTGAAATGAGAATATTAATTGGAAAAATATAATTCTGAATTAACTGCACTATAAGTATATATTGAATGGAATGCCATGTCAATGAAAAAATCGACGCGAAAGGGCATATAAAGGACGAAAAGATTGCAAAAATCCGAAGGGTATGGTAAAATTTTAATTAGAAATCAAAAATAAAAAAAGGCCTTTTCGTTCCCGGCGCTCCTTCGGGCC